>DUUG01000264.1 GCA_012841675.1 Clostridiales bacterium | reverse complement strand
CTGCATAATTCATGCAATTTTGCGGATAAAATAGGCATGCATAGAAACAATCCCCGTACAGCTTGCTTGCACGGGGATTGTCATTAGACGCTGAACAGAAGATCGCTGTATGTAGGGAAGGGCCACGCCTCTTTGGCAACCAGCGGTTCGATTTCGTCCGCTATTGCCCGAAGCTCTTTCATAGCGGCTTTGACTTTGTCGCGGTAGGCTTTGGCCAGAGAAAGCACATTCGTTTCCTCGGCGTTGACTTGGGCCAGGGCCGCTTCCAAATTGGCAATTTTTTCGGCCAGTTTATCCGTCAGGTTGGAGAGACGCAAAACAAGCTTCTCCTCCGCCTTGCAGGCCGCTTGGCATACGGCACGTTTTTTCGCGATATTTTCGGCAAGCCTGCCGGCAAAGTCGGAAGTGGCAGGGAAAATCTGCGTTTTCGCCATCTCCAGCATGGTCAGCGCTTCGATGTGAAGGGTTTTTTTATAGTTTTCCAACAAAATCTCATAGCGAGAACGAACCTCGTCCTCGGAGAAAACCTGCTGTTTTTCAAACAAAGAGATGTTTTTGGGCGCAGTAAAGTAGGGAAGGGCATCCACGGTAGTTTCCAAGTTCAGAAGGCCCCGGCGCGCCGCTTCCTGCACCCATTCTTCGGAGTAGTTATTGCCGTTAAAGAGAATCCGCTGATGGTCTTTCACCGTTTCACAAATGAGACGAGGCAAGGCTTTTGCAACGTCTTCTTCCTGCTCTAAGCAGTCGGCAAAGTAGGATAGCTTTTCTGCCACGATGGTGTTTATGATAATGTTGGGAGTAGCCACCGAAGCAGACGAGCCGGGCATCCGAAACTCGAACTTGTTGCCCGTAAAGGCAAAGGGGGAGGTGCGGTTGCGGTCGGTGGTGTCTTTGGCAAAAGCAGGCAGCGTATTGGCAAGCGACTGCATTTCCCGTACAGACGGGTGGCAGGCGGAGCCGCACTCCATGGCTTCTAAAACAGATGTCAATTCAGAGCCTAGGTAGATGGAGATGATAGCCGGCGGAGCTTCGCTTGCGCCTAAACGGTGGTCGTTTCCGGCCGAAGCGGCGGCAATCCGGAGAAGATCCTGATACTCATCCACCGCGGCAATGATCGCTGCCAAAAACAGCAGAAAGCGCATGTTTTCGGCCGGATTGTCGCCGGGATCCAAGAGGTTTTCGCCCTGATCCGTAGCAAGCGACCAGTTGTTGTGTTTGCCCGAGCCGTTTACCCAGGCAAAGGGCTTTTCATGCAAAAGGCAGACCAAATCATGCTTTTCGGCCACCTTTTTCATCATTTCCATCGTAAGCTGGTTGTGGTCCACGGCAATGTTGGTGGTGGTGAAAATAGGTGCCAGCTCATGCTGGGAAGGAGAGGTTTCGTTGTGTTCCGTTTTGGCCAGCACGCCGAGCTTCCAAAGCTCATGATTTAACTCGCGCATAAACGCCTGCACACGGGGACGGATGGCGCCGAAGTAGTGATCCTCCAGCTCCTGTCCCTTGGCAGGCTTTGCGCCAAACAATGTACGGCCGCAAAAAACCAGATCGCGGCGCTTTTTATACATTTCCTTATCCAGCAGAAAATACTCCTGTTCCGCGCCGGTGGTGGTGATGACACGCTCGGTTTCGGTGTCCCCTAACAGCCGCAGAACGCGCAAAGCTTGACGGTTGATGCTCTCCATAGATCGGAGCAGCGGCGTTTTCATATCTAAGGCCTGTCCGTCGTAGGAGCAGAAGGCCGTGGGAATGCAAAGAGTGCCTTCTTTGATAAACGCATAGGAGGTGGGATCCCAAGCGGTATAGCCTCTGGCTTCAAACGTGGCACGTAGACCACCGGAGGGGAAAGACGAGGCATCGGGCTCGCCCTGAATCAGCTCTTTCCCGGAGAATTTCATAATAATATCGCCGTCGGCATAGGGGCTTAGAAAGCTATCGTGTTTTTCCGCCGTAATTCCTGTCATCGGTTGGAACCAGTGGGTATAGTGTGTAACGCCCTTTTCAATGGCCCAGTCTTTCATGGCATTGGCAACAATGCCTGCAATGGAAGGGTCAATGCTTTTTCCCTCGCGAATGGTACGTTGCAGCGCCGTATAGGTTTCTCGGGGCAGCCGCTCGCGCATAGCCCGATCGTCAAAAACCAAACAGCCAAAATCGTCCAATGGGTTTTTCATGCAAACTTCTCCTCTCAATCTCAGGCAGGGGGGGCGATAAAACAAAAACGCCAAGGCGCATTCCTCAGCGTTTGCTGTGTTTGTGAGAATTATATGCGATTTCGCGACTATTGTCAATAGGATAATGCCGACTTTGTGCAATTTCTAGCCAGATTTCTTGCATATGCCTTGATTTACCTGTTTTGTTCTACCAAACGTATTTTCGGAAGAATGTCTCTTTTCTTGGCTTGGGAATTATGGTATCATATAAAAAACAAAAATGCAATGAGCACGATAGAAAATCTTGCAACACGGCAGGATTTTGAAGGGAGAACGAAATGTTGAGAGATTATGCGTTGGAACGAGACAAACGGGTTGCCTTTATACGCGAAGCCGTTAAAAAGGCCGGTGCCTCCGGCATTGTGTTCGGCAGCAGCGGTGGCAAGGACAGCGCCCTAGTCGGCATCCTTTGCAAACTGGCCTGTGACAATACTGTGGGCGTTATTATGCCGTGCCAGTCCCGTCGGAACTATGAGGAAGATACGGTGGATGCCCTGGAACTGGGTCGGCAATATAATATCCGCACGATTACCATTGACTTAAGCCCCGTCAAGCAGGCGCTTGTGGACGAAGCGTCCAAGGAGATCCAGCCTTCGCCTATGGCCCTTGCCAATATCGGCCCCCGTCTTCGTATGACGACGCTGTATACGGTGGCCGCCAGCGAAAATCTATTAGTTGCGGGAACGGGCAACCGAAGCGAGATCTATATGGGATATTTCACCAAATACGGCGACGGCGGATACGACATAAACCCCATTGCAGATTTGACGGCAACGGAAGTGTTCGAATTCCTCCGCTTCCTAAATGCGCCGGAGGCGTTTTTAACCAAGGCCCCCTCCGCCGCTTTGTTTGAAGGGCAGACCGATGAGCAGGAAATGGGTCTTACCTATGACGAACTGGACGGGTATATCTTAACCGGAGAGGGCCAACCGGAAGTAATCGCCAAGATTGAATCGGCCCACGCCAAAACCGAGCATAAGCGGCGCCCGGCTCTTATTTATACGGATCCCGAAACGAAATAAAGATAGGAATTTTTGGAAAGCCTACGAAGCTTCCCAAATTACCCTTGCGGATAGAAACCCCGGCATTATGAGATGCCGGGGTTTAAAGTTATAAAGTTTTCTATATTACAGTATTGACAATACTTTGTGACATACAATATAATGAAACAGGTTGTATGCGAACTTTGTAACAGAAATGAAGCGGGGAACCTTGGCCCTTGTCCGGTAGCGCTGTCCGACCAGTACCGCGGCGACGCCAGGTATCTGATCGGTCCGGCTGTGTATGAAATGTATTTCCGGTTTTTGAAAATTGCGTTGCCGGTGGTGTTGGCGCTTGCGCTGGTGGGCGCGTTTTTGGAATGGCTGACGCAAGGAAGCGGGGACATGGTCCAGCTGCCTACACAAATGCTGGTTTCCATGCTTACCGGAGGCGTTTCCGCGTTTACTTGGATCACCATCGCATTTGCCATATTGGATCGCACGAAGATCCTCCGGCTGCAATGGCCCTACACGGGGAAGGAATGGACGTTTACAGATTTGGACCATCCGGACGAAAAGCCTGAAAAGCGCGTCGGCTATGCCGAACCGATTTTTACGATTCTTTTTAACATTGTGGGCGTTATATTGCTTACTCGGTATGCGCATTATCTCGGGTGGTATACCAAGGGGGCAGATGGATATACGGTAGCACAGTTATTCGAAGGGCAGGCTTTGGCTCGATACATACCGTTTATAGCCCTGTCCGCCCTTGGCAACATATTGGTGGCCATCGGTCTGTTCATAAAGCAGAGATTCAGCCGCTGGCTGGCCTGTTTGGAAATCCTTAACAACGTCTTCAGCACAGGGATTACCCTGGTTTTTGTAAATGATGCCCGACTACTAGCGAATGGGTTTTTGGAAACGGCCGCCAGAGAAATAGGCATTACCATATCCGAGCTTTCCCATTACATCCGCATGGGCGTTACGGGCTTTTCGGCTTTGATTGTAATTGTCTTTATCGTAGAGCTTGTTCAAACACTTCGGAAAATCAAATAAAAACCGGCAGTATGGAAAATCATAAGTGTTATGCTTCCATACTGCTGAACTTAGTTAAAAAGGATATTCGCTTTCGGGCAGGGGTTCTAAAATGCCGCCTTCGGAAAACCGGAGGGGGATAATATTGGATTTGGTATAGCGGATAATTTCTTTCATGCGGCCTATTTCTGTGCTTGTATAGAAAATGAAGGAAACGCCTTCTTTTTTGGCTCGGCCCGTGCGGCCGATACGGTGGAGATAGGAGGTGTTGTCTTGGGGAACATCGAAATTAAACACCGCATCTACATCGGATACGTCAATGCCCCGGGCAGCCACGTCCGTTGCCACCAAAACCTGCAGCGAATGCGCTTTAAACTGCTTCATGATCTGGTTGCGCCTTTTTTGGTTCACGTCGCTGGACAACGCTTCCACGGGAAATTTCTTTTCGGCCAGTCTGCGCCGGATCATTTCCGTTCCCCGGCGTGTGTTGCTGAAAACGATGACCCGTTGGTAGTCATACAGGCGCAGGATGCGGATCAAATAATCCACTTTGGCGTAACCGGAGCATTCCAAACTGTATTGCGTGATTTTCGGTTCGCTTTCTTTATCGGGAGTTACGGTGATTTCTATAGTGTCCTCCCGCTGATACAGCCACATTAAATCCATGACCTCGCGGGAGATGGTGGCCGAAAATAGGGCTAATTGCTTATTTTCGGGCACCTGGTCAATGATTTTGCATACGTCTTTAAAAAAGCCCATGTCGAGCATTTCGTCAGCCTCGTCCAACACGACGGTTTGAATCTGGGAAAGCTTGACCGTGCGCCGTTTGATATGGTCAAGCATGCGGCCCGGCGTTGCCACAATGATTTGCGGCCGCTTTTTTAAGGTGACAATCTGTTTGTGAATGGGTGCGCCGCCGTATAACACGACAGAGCGAACCGAGGGGAGATATTTTGTAAGCTTTACAATCTCATCGTGTATCTGAACCGCCAGTTCCCTTGTGGGAGAGAGGATCAAAAACTGGGGCAGGGTTGCCTCGGGATCGGCTTTTTCCACCAGCGGGACGCCGAAGGCAAAGGTTTTGCCCGTCCCCGTTGGGGCTTTTACCACAATATCTTTCCCTTCCATCATAGGAGGGATGGCCTTTTGCTGTACTTCTGTCATTTTTTCAAAGCCTAAATCGGCAATTGCTTTTTTTGTTTTTTCAGAGATCTCTAAATCTTTATAATGCGTAAGTTCCATGTGTACCTTGCCTTTCAGGAGGTGTTTTGCAAAATCCCACTAAGATTAGGATTTTCGCAAAGGGCAGCTTTTATAAGCGAGCAGGTTTTTGTCTGCCCATAGCCAAATATTGACTTTTTTCCTATTGTATCAAAATTTTGCCGCCTTGTCCAACCCTTAACGGATGTGCTGTTTTTCAATTGACTTTTAAACATGATGGTATATAATGAAAAAAGTAAAATACAGGGAAGGAGTGGCAGATTGCGAGTCGCTGCTATTGATCTGGGCGACGCAAGAACGGGTGTTGCGTTGTCGGATATCTTGGGAAAACAAGCCGGGGAAGCCATCGTTATAGAAGAATGGAATAAAGAGCGTCTTTGTAAGAAGATGGCAGAGCTGTTTGCCGAAAAGGGCGTAACAAAAGTGGCGGTGGGCCATCCGGTCAATATGGACGGAACCAAAGGAAAAAAAGCGGAGGAGGCCAAGGCGTTTGCCGAGATGCTGGCGGCGGAAACAAGTTTGCCCGTTACCTTGTGGGATGAGCGGCGCACCACCGTCGAAGCCCACCAGATCCTTTTGTTTGCCGGGAAAAACGCAAAAAAACGCAAAAAAACGGTAGATGCCGTGGCGGCAACGCTTATTTTAGAAGGATATCTCGCATTTTTGGCCAAAGAAAAAGGAGGAGAAAAACTGTGACCACTCTGGAAAAGTTGGCGGCATTAGCCGGAGAAAAGCACAAATCCTATTGGAGCGCGCG
>DUUG01000263.1 GCA_012841675.1 Clostridiales bacterium | reverse complement strand
TGGCATACCCGCCCAGAGCGAACCCCAAAGGTATAACAGTCCCGGCCCAAAACGCACCCAAAAACCAGAAAATCCCTATGACAGCGCTGAAAACAAAGGCAAATTCCGGTTCATTTTGCCCCATTCCGAGACCCAATTCAAACCGCGTGCCACCGAACATGGCAGAGGAGAGAGCTACAAAGGATACATAAAATGCAAGCCCCGCCCGCAACCCTCTTTTTTTCAGCAGGGATACGGCAATATCTCCCCAACGCCCCCGGCCTTTGCAAAGTAGATAGCAAATTCTGCCAAGATGCCAAAGGCCGCAAAAAAGAGAAGGTACAGCACGAATACAGGAAACGTTCGCTCCGACAAACCGGGGCGATGCGCAGAGGCAAGCCATTGGTGCGAAAACATGCCTGCCAAAAATCCGGCCAGAAAGCATCCGCCCAACAAATAACGCCCGTACAGAATAGGCGCCGCCCCGAAAACAGCCCAGCAAGCCGCCCAAAGCCAGACTCGCCCGCTTAAAATCTCCCGGAAGTTTGCCCAAAACCCAATCAAGTACGCTATCAACAGAACAAGGCTTATCCAAATCCTAAGCCAAGATTTTTTGGTGCCCTTCTGCTGAATACTTTTTAGCTTACAAAGTTTTGAATTTTCGGAATCTTTCACGCTGTTTCGCCCCTTCCTCGTTTCCTTTGCGCTCATTATACCGCATTTCGCCTAACACGCACAGTAAAAATCCCGCTACATAGAGTATTTGCTTGCCCGCAAATCCATCGGACATGCCCTGTTCTAATCCCCCCTTCTTTAGCATATAGATTACCAAAGCCAAAACCGGGAGGACAAGTTTTATGAAACGGGGATTATTTTTTGCCATGGTGCTGTGGGTTTGCGTATTCATCCTGCCCGTGGCGATTTTGACTATGGCCGACGAGCCGAAGGACCTTCCGGCCGGGCAGACGGGAAGTATAACATCCCAAACAAAAACACTTCCGCCAGTTTCCCTCACCCCCATACCGGAGCCTTCGGAAACGGAGGAAACCGTGACTATTCTGCTTCGTGGCGAAGTGGTGGAAATGTCGGTGGAGCTGCTGGTGGCCGCGGTGACGGCGGCGGAAATGCCGGCACTTTTCCCCGAGGAAGCCCTCAAAGCCCAGGCCGTTGCTATTCGAACATATATTGCCTATAAGAAATCTATGCCGTTAACCGACAAATATAAGGGCGCCGTTCTGTGCGACGACCCGGCTTCCTGCTTTGCCGTGGCGGATTTGGCCGCTTTGAAGAAGGAATGGGGCGACAAGGGCGAAGAATACGTGAGTCGTATTACAAGTGCCGTGGAAGCCACCAAGGGGCAGATTTTAGTTTCCGACGGCGGGCCGATTCTCGCCGTGTTCCACGCCATGTCCGGCCCGAAAACGGAAAACGCCGAGGATGTTTGGGGCGTGGCAGTGCCCTATCTCAAGTCGGTATATGCCCCTTCGGGCGAATCCGACCTGCCCCGGTACGAGGAGAACATGAGCTTTGTCCCGTCAGAGTTTAAAACGGTTTTCTTAAAGGCCTATCCAGACGCCAACCTGTCCGGCACGCCCGACACCTGGTTTTCCAACATTGAGCGGACGGATTCGGGCATGGTCAAGCGTCTGACCGTGGGCGGAGTAAGCCTTTCCGGCATGGATTTCCGGTTTTTGTGTGGTCTGCGCTCGGCAAACTTTACTATTTCCTACCAGTCGGACCGGCTGATTCTAAAAACCCTGGGCTACGGCCACGGCGTGGGCATGAGCCAACACGGCGCCAAAGTGCTGGCCCAAGAGGGCAAAACTTACGAAGAAATACTTATGCACTATTATCAAGGGGCTACCCTTTTAAAATAAAATACAGCCGGCTCCGCTAAAACGAAACCCCCTGTGTATATTTGTGGACTGTTCCCCATTGAATAGACAAAGAAAAAAGCCCCCTGTCGCAGAATAGCTTGAGTTTAGACGGCCTTGCTTCGGATTTCAAACGGAGTGAGGCCGTTTTTCATGTTAATTCGTTCGTAATTGTAGAATTGAACATATTCCAATACAGCCTGTTCCACTTCTTCTCGGCATGAAAATTTCATACGGTACAAGCATTCCGTTTTCAGCATTCCGAAGAAATTTTCCATAGCTGCGTTGTCATAGGGGCAACCGGGACTGGACATGGATGGCTGAAAATGATATCCTTTACTTAGCTAGATCATCGCTACGTGTTTTTTCGTCTGCTGTGTTTTTCCGCGGCCTGCCCTTAGGAAGTGGTGTGTAGCCGTTGGCTATCAGACGAGCCTTTCGATTCTGGCGGCTGACCAATTGCTTGATTTGATTTTTGTCAATTCATAGCTTTCTGCAATTCCTCTGTTTGTTTCTCCCGCTGCCTTTCTTCGAAACACTTCTTCGCTTAATATTTCCACTTTTGTATATTGTCTCGGCATAACAATACCTCCTGTTGTAGTTTTCTACAACAGGAGGTATTTTTTTCACTGTCCGTTTTTTAGGGTATAGTCCATATCCTACACAGGGGGGCTATCCCAGGACAGAATGGTTTTTTAAAAGCGAAAGCGGTTAGGGCTTTAACCATCGCCCAAACAGGCAAAGCCAAGTTAAGCAAGGAAAGGGTCCCCCCAAAAAAAAACGGTTTTTTGCCAACTCCGCTACTCCGCCAGCTTTTTATACACGCTAAGCCGACGTTTGGCATGCTGCTCCGACCGATCAAACAGTTTTTCCGCCTGTTCGGGGAAGGTGTTTTTAAGCTGAGAGAAGCGGATCTCCCCGGCCAAAAAGTCCTTATAAGGAAGAGACGGCTCTTTGGAATCCAGTTGGAAGGGGTTTTTGCCCGCTTCTTCCAACCGGGGGTCATAGCGGTAGAGGTGCCAATAGCCGGAATCCACGGCTTTTTTCTCCTCCCTGATGCTGGTTGCCATGCCGCTTTTGATGCCGTGGCTGATACAGGGGGCGTAGGCAATAATGAGAGACGGCCCGGGGTAGCTTTCCGCCTCCCGCATGGCCCGGATGGTCTGGTTCAGGTCGGCTCCCATGGCAACAGACGCCACATACACATTGCCATACGTCATGGCCATAAGCCCCAGATCTTTTTTCCTTGTAATCTTGCCGTTAAAGGCAAACTTGGCAACAGCCCCCGCCGGCGTCGACTTGGAAGCCTGCCCGCCCGTATTGGAGTAGACCTCCGTATCCATGACAAACAGGTTTACGTCGTCGCCGGTGGAAAGCACGTGGTCCACGCCGCCATACCCGATATCATAGGCCCAGCCGTCGCCGCCGATCATCCAGATAGAGCGCTTTTCCAAATAGGCCGAAAGTTCCTGGATCTGGCGCAGCAGGGGCGTTTTCTCCCAGTCGGATTCGATTAGCTTCGCTTTAATCCGATCGGCAATCCGCTGGGATTTGGGCCCGTCATTCTTGTTTTCCAGCCAATCGGTAAAGGCGTTTTTCAGCTCTCTGTCAATATCCAATTCCACGGCCTGACGGATCATTTCGCCCAGCCGTTCTCTTAGCTGCCGAACGCCCAGATACATACCGTATCCATACTCTGCGTTGTCCTCGAACAGCGAATTGGCCCAGGCCGGCCCTCTGCCGTTGGCGTTGGTGGTGTAGGCAATAGACGGCGCGCTGGCTCCCCAGATAGACGAGCAGCCGGTGGCGTTGGCAATCATCATGCGCTCGCCAAAAAGCTGTGTCAACTGCCGAATATACGGCGTTTCTCCGCATCCGGGGCAGGCGCCGCTAAATTCCAGCAGGGGACGGACAAACTGGCTGCCCTTTAAAGTATTTCTGTCCACCAAATCCGCTTTTTCCGTCAAGGTCATGGCAAATTCCCAGTTGGCGTCCTGGGCTTCGATTTCCGGCTCCGGAGGCAGCATAATAAGCGCTTTTCCCTTGGCCGGGCAAATGTCGGCACAGTTGCCGCAGCCCGTACAGTCTAGGGGACTGATTTGCACCCGGAGCTGGTAGCTCTCCAGCCCCTTGCCTACGGCCTGCTTCGTTTCAAAGGAGCCAGGGGCGCGCTCTTTCTCCTCCGCGTCCAGCAAAAACAGACGAATGGTCGCATGGGGACAAACATAGGAACAGCGCCCGCATTGGATGCACTTTTCAATCTGCCATTGGGGCAGGCTCGGCGCAATGCCGCGCTTTTCGTAAGCCGTTGTGCCTAAAGGAAAGGCCCCATCCTCCATGCCTACAAAGGCGCTGACCGGAAGCGTATCGCCTTCGTTGCGCGCCATAACCCGCTGCATCCGGCTGACAAACTCGGGCACTCCCTCCGCTTCCGGCTCCTCATCCTTTGCCTTGGCCCATTCCGGCGGCACAATAACGGGCACTAAGGAATCAACCGCCCGGTCTACGGCCTCAAAATTCATCTGCTCGATTTCTTTTCCTTTGCGGCCGTAGGTTTTACGAATGGATTCCTTCAGAAGGCGAATGGCCTCGTCCGACGGGATAACGCCCACCAATTGGAAGAAGGCCGATTGCATGATCATGTTGATGCGGTTGCCAAGGCCGATTTCCGAGGCAATTTTTTCCGCGTCGATAATATAAAATTGGATATTGTTTTCCGCCAAAAACCGTTTAAGGCGAGCCGGCAGATGGTCTTTCACCGTCAGGGGCGTATAATCGCAGTTTAACACGAAAATACCCCCCGGTTTTAAATTCCGGGTCAGGTCATAGTGGTTTAAAAAGGACTTATTGTGGCAGGCCACATAGTCGGCCCGGTACACCAGATAGGGCGAGCGGATGGGATTCTTGCCAAACCGCAGATGGGACATGGTCGTGCCGCCGGATTTCTTGCTGTCGTAGGAAAAATACGCCTGCACATGTAAATCCGTATGGTCGCCGATGATTTTACAGGCGGATTTGTTGGCACCCACCGTACCATCTGAGCCAAGCCCCCAGAACAGACAGCTGACGGTTCCGTCGTCCATGGGTTCATAGGAAGTGTCCTCCGGCAGGGAAGTATGGGTTACATCGTCGGTAATGCCGATGGTAAAGCTGTTTTTCGGGGTTTTGGCTCGGAGGTTGTTGAAAACAGCCAATATCTGCTGCGGTGTCGTATCCTTGGAGCCAAGGCCGTATCGCCCGCCCACAATAACGGGCGCTTCCTCTTTGCCCAAAAAGGCTTTGCAAACGTCTAAATACAGTGGTTCCCCCGGCGCGCCCGGCTCTTTCGTCCGATCCAAAACGGCAATCCGCTTGACACTTTCCGGAAGCACATCGAAAAAGTGTTTTTCCGAAAAGGGTCGATACAGGCGCACTTGGATCAGGCCGACCTTTTCGCTTTTATGGGCCAAATAATCGATGGTTTCCTTAATGGTATCGCAGACGGAGCCCATGGCAATGATAATATTTTCCGCGTCCTCGGCCCCATAGTAGTCAAAGGGGCGATACGTTCTGCCGGTCAGCTCTCCGTATCTTTGCATATAGCCATCTACAATATCGGGCACCCTGCTAAAATACGGGTTCTGCACCTCTCTGCCTTGGAAATAGATGTCGGGGTTTTGCGCCGTGCCTTTTGCAATGGGAGCAGAGGGGTTTAAAGACCGCAGCCTAAAATCCTGCAACGCTTCCCAATCTACTAGCGGCATAAGAGATGCATATGACGGCTGGAAGATATTTCTGTATTCGTGGGAGGTTCTGAAGCCGTCAAAAAAATGGATAAAGGGCAGGCTGGCGGATATGGCCGACAGATGAGAAATAAAGCCCAGATCCATGGCCTCCTGAGGGTTGGAGGAGGCAAGCATGGAGGCGCCCGTTTGCCGGCAGGCCATAACGTCCTGATGATCTCCGAAAATGGACAAAGCGTGGGTGGCGATGGCCCGGGCGGAAACGTGCAATACACCGGGCAACAGCTCGCCTGCCATTTTATAAAGGTTGGGAATCATGAGCAAAAGCCCCTGCGACGCTGTATACGTTGTGGTCAGCGCCCCAGCACTTAGGGAGCCGTGCATAGCACCCGCCGCCCCCGCCTCCGACTGAAGCTCTGCCACCTTGACCCGCTGGCCAAACAAGTTGGTCTTCCCCTGGGCCGACCATTCGTCAGTCAGCTCCGCCATAGGAGTGGACGGAGTAATGGGGTAGATGGCCGCCACTTCCGTAAAGGCATACGCCGCGTATGCCGCAGCGTGGTTACCGTCGACTGTTACTTTCAAATTCATTTCTCCTTATGTTTTTTGATTATTTTGGCAAGATAGAGAAAATATTATACTTTAACAGTTCGAAGGATGATAAAACAATTACCTCCGCCCCAAAAAGGCAGAGGTAATTGCTGTTACTTATTGCGGTTGTTTTGATTGTTACGATTCTGATTGTTCTGATTGTTCTGATTTTGGTTGTTGCGATTGTTATTGCGGTTCTGATTGTTGCGATTGCGATTCTGATTGTTCTGGTTGTTCTGGTTGTTTTGGTTGTTTTGGTTGTTCTGGTTCTGATTTTGATTGATGCGATTTTCTAAGCCACGATTGTTCTGATTATTATCAGGCATAATATACCTCCTCTCGGGCTGTATTTATTATTTCTCAAAAGGGGTACTCTATGCATAACAAATACTTACATTTAGGAGGAGACAATTTTGCTTATAAAAAACGCGAAAATATTGACCATGGCCGGGAAAAATTATGATAAAGGATGCATTTTAACGGAAAACTCTATTATAAAAAAAGTGGCGGAAAATGTAAGCGAAAGCGAAAACGCAGATGGCATTGTTTTGGACGTGCAGGGCGCTTGGGTGCTGCCCGGCTTAATCGACGCCCACAGCCACATCGGCATTTTCGAGGAAAAAAAGGGGCAAATTGGCGACAGCTCTAACGAAATAACAGAGCCTATTACGCCGTATCTCAAAGCCCTGGACGCCATTAACCCCATGGACTCCGCCTTTGAAAACGCCGTTCGAGCCGGAGTTACCTCTGTTATGGTGGGTCCCGGCAGCTCCAACGTGGTGGGCGGCCAGTTTTTGTTTATGAAAACCAGCGGACGATGCATAGACCGCATGGTGGTATTAGAGCCGGCGGCCATGAAAATCGCATTCGGCGAAAACCCAAAAACCAATTACGGCGACAACAATCAAATGCCCTCCTCCCGCATGTCCATTGGCGCTTTGCTGCGGGAAGAGCTGTTTTATGCGCGCCAGTACGCTAAGGCTAAGCAAATGGCAGAAGAAAACGGAGAAAGCTTTGAAGAAAATTTTCAGAAGGAATGCTGGCTGCCGGTGCTTCGCAAGGAAATTCCCTTAAAGGCCCATGTCCACCGGGCAGATGACATTTTAACGGCTATCCGGATCGCAAAGCTTTTTGACGTAAGCCTGACCTTAGATCACTGCACCGACGGCCACTTAATCGCCGAGGAAATTAAAGAATCCGGCTTTCCGGCCATTGTCGGCCCCAGCTTGGCCTCCAGAAACAAGACGGAAACCCAGTATCTACACTTCAAAACGGCAGGCGTTCTACACAAAGCCGGCGTCAAGGTGGCCATTACCACCGACCATCCGGTAACACTCATTCAATCCCTGCCTCTTTGCGCCGGCATTGCCGCCAAAGAAGGGCTGGGCGTGGAGGAAGGGCTTAGAGCTATTACCATCAACCCCGCTGAAATCTGCCGTGTTGCTTCTCGAGTGGGAAGCATAGAGGAAGGAAAAGATGCGGATTTGGCCATTTATGACGGAAACCCCATGGAGGTTTTCACAAATTGCCTGTATACTATTATTGACGGTAAGATCGTTTATAATAAGGAAAGAGATTCCTAAAAAAAATCACCCTGCTGACCCGCAGCAGGGCTTCTAAAATGGGAAGGCGGAAATTTCTTCCCGCCAGGGGATGTGAAGTTAGCTTTTATACGAGAGCGAGTTCGTCTTCGGGCTTTTCGATGCAAAGCCGCTGGGCATCATAAAACGCCTTTATATCACAGGGCGGCAAGGGCTTGCTGTAATAATAGCCCTGGACATAATCCACGCCCATGGCCTTCAGCGCTTCCCATTGCTCTTTTGTTTCCACGCCCTCGGCAATAATCCGCTTCTGGGTTTTATGGCAAAACCGGATGAGAGCATGGATGATTGCGTCGCTTACATGCTCCCCGATCCCAGGCATAAACATTTTATCAATTTTCAGACAGTCGATAGGAAGATTTACCAAATTGGAGAGGGAGTTATAGCCCGTTCCAAAATCGTCTAGATGAATGCTCACACCGCTTCTTTTCAGCTCGTCCAACGCGGCGGAAATTTCAAAGGCGTTGTCTATTAGGCTTCGCTCTGTAAGCTCAATCTCAATCCGGGCCTCTTCTCCTTTTTTGCCGCCAAGGTTTTCCTTTAAAAACTGAAGTGTTTCCTTATCGCTTAAATCCTTGTAGGAAATGTTGATGCCGATGGTGACATGCATTCCCTGCTCTTGCCAAAGTTTATTTTGCTTAAGGGCTGTTTGCACCACCCAGCGGGTTATATCGTGGATCAGACCGATCTCCTCTGCCAGCTTAATGAAAATATCGGGGGCAATCATGCCCCGGGTGGGGTGTCTCCACCGGGTTAAGGCCTCAACGCCCACCATTTGTCCGGTACGCAGATCCTGTTTTGGTTGGTACACAAGAAACAGCTCATTACTGCTTATGGCGTTGTACAGGGCTACCATCAGCTCGTAGTTGTCCCGGTCATTCCGCTCCAGCTCGGCGTGGAACAGAACCGGCCCTTGCCTTGTCTCGCTTTGCTGTCCTAGTGCAATACATAGCACTTTAATCAGCTGACTGGGATCTTTTGTGTCATACGGATAATGAACAATGGCCGATTGGACAAAAATCTCAAGCTTGTATCGATCGATTAAAAGAGGCGCCTTCAACCGTTCTAAATATTTCATGCAGGCAGCATACGCCTCTTCCGGTCCGGTTTTTAAAACGGCTACAAAATCGTTTAGAAATAAGGAATACACCGTGCCGCCCGTTGCTTCTTCCAAAAGGCTTGCCGCTTCCTTGATGGAAGCAATGCCAATATCATATCCGGTATATCGGTTGATTTCATGTATATTTTTGATGCGAAACCCGAGCAGGCAAAACTCCCTTCCCTCCTGTGCCAGGTGTTTCAAATCCTGGGCCAGACGGTCCTGGTTGGGATATCCCGTAAACATATCCCTATACGAGCTTTTAATCTCGGCGGCTCGCATCCTCTGAACATTAAGCAGCAAAACACTGTTGACCGAACCGAGGGTGACATACATAACCATTCTCCAAAGCCAGGTAAACGTCGCCTGCATCTCACCTGTCGCTACGGAAACGGGCATCCACGGGCCAACGAGAATTCCGCTTAGAACGGCAATCATCAGCGCCCCGGTCAAACGAAAATAATAGGCCCCTAGGAAAATCGGAATATAGAGCAAATGGGGAAACGCCCTGGCAGTTCCGCCGGTTAGATATACCAATTTTGCCAATAAAGCCGTCATAGCTATGAGTAGAAACCAATGCCAGTACGTCTGGTTTATACGGCGGGATTGGAATATTTTCGGCATAAACTGTCCTCCTTCGCTCTAGAGTTTATTAAAAGGAAAGTAACTACCAAAAAATGGGGAATTATGACAATTGTGTCATGTTTGTTTCGTAAAAAGTATATCATTGTAACAATAAATATGCAATACTTGTGAAGTATTCTTTTTAAAATAAGAACTTTTCTAACATTTCGTTGAAATATGTCGTATATGGAAATAAAAACCTGCCGGACACTTTTCCGGCAGGTTTTTTTTGCTTCGTTTTGATCCATTAAACTTCATTTGCATCAGATACGATACGTAAATGGGCCTTTTGTGGCGTTTGGAAGGCAGAGAAATATGCCTCCTCCATGGGAAGCCACCGCTCTAAAAAGGCAGCAAGGCCACTTTCGCCCTCGCGCTGTAAAAGGCGCGCTTTTTGCGTAGAACGGCTTACTTCGAAGAACACGCGAAAGTCCATATAGTCTCCCAAAACGGGGTGACAACTATAGGCTCCCTCGACAATGCGCCATAAGCCGGGCGAAACGACCTTTTCCGGGCCAAGGGCCATGGTTTGGCAGGAAAACGGCCGGTAGGAAAACCCTTCTCTTTTGTTAAGATGGGGGATAACCTCCTCTAAAAACCGCTCATGGTGCACATTGCCGCCGGGGGTTTGCAGCCGCTCTGCCGTGCGCAGGGACGGGGGCAGGAAAAATTCGTCCATATGAATTAGCCCGGCTCCGTTGGTTCCGCCGAGAATGCTTGCCAAAGCTTTCCCCGCCGTGGTTTTGCC
>DUUG01000262.1 GCA_012841675.1 Clostridiales bacterium | reverse complement strand
TTTCTATTTTGACGCTTGTGATTTCAGCATCGCTTAATGAAAGACCCAGAAGTGTGCTGAGCTGTTTTACCAAGTTATCCGGCGTTAAATCTTCCGCTGTTGCGGTCCAAGTTTCTTCTTTGGGGGAACCGCCGCGGCAGTCATAAAGGATAATATCATGCACGGCAGGCTCTGTTATAATATCGTCGGAAGTAGAATCCGTTCCCGCAGGATCAGCCGGTTTCCCGCAGGCGGCAATGATTGGAATGAGCAGAAGAAGCCAGAGTAGTTTTTTCATAGCGATGTCCTTTCCGACTAGAACTAAAGGAGCATAGTAATACCCCCATATATATAACTATAAGGCATTTTGGGGCATTCTGTCAAGGGCGGCAGAGTCGTGCGAGAAAAGGTCGGACATCGTATATTCTTGCCAAAATACGGAAAGCTGTGGTATAATAAGTTAAATTGTAGTGCTTTAAGGTGCTATAAAATACGAAGGAAACTGAATTCGAGCGGATGTTCGAATATTATTGGAGGAAAGCCCATGGCATTTACGGTCAATGTGAAAAATGCGTCCGGTTTCGCGCCGGCTTTGGCGGAAAGGGAAGTTTTGGCAGCCCACGAAACTTTGGTAAATGGAACGGGCCGCGGCAACGACTTTTTAGGCTGGGTTCGTCTGCCTTTGCAGAATAATGAGGAGGAGCTTGCCCGCATTGAAGCGGCAGCCGCCAAAATCAGAAGCAACAGCCAAGTGCTGCTTGTCATCGGCATTGGCGGGTCGTATTTGGGGGCCCGGGCGGCCATTGAGTTTGTTCGTTCGCCCAACTATAACCTAGTGGTGAAAGACAGCCCGCAGGTGATTTTTGCCGGCAACACCTTGTCGGCATGGCAGACGGCAGAAATCTTTGACATGCTGGAAGGGAAAGACGTTTCCGTCAACGTCATCTCCAAGTCCGGTACCACGACAGAGCCGGCTGTGGCCTTCCGCCTGTTCCGCGAATATATGGAAAAGAAATACGGCGTAGAAGGCGCCAAAGAGCGCATCTATGCCACTACCGATAAGGCAAAAGGCGCTTTGAAATCCTTGGCCGACGCCAACGGATACCCTTGCTTTGTCATTCCCGACGATGTGGGCGGCCGTTTTTCCGTTTTAACACCGGTGGGCCTTCTGCCCATTGCCGTAGCCGGCATTGATATTCGCCAGATGCTAGCGGGTGCTAAGTCCATGGCGGAAAAACTGATCCACGATAAGTCCATGCACAACCCCGCATGGGTTTATGCCGCAACTCGCAACGCCCTTTACAGAAAGGGCTATACGACGGAGATTTTTGCCTCCTATGAGCCTCG
Organism: Clostridiales bacterium; assembly: GCA_012841675.1. GTDB lineage: Bacteria > Bacillota > Clostridia > Oscillospirales > QAMX01 > DUUG01. The sequence goes on along the minus strand of DUUG01000262.1, from coordinate 1,088 downwards.
GGTTCGCTATACCGCCGAATGGTGGAAGCAGCTATACGGCGAAAGCGAAGGCAAGGAAGGGAAGGGCATTTTCCCGGCTTCCGTCGAGTTGACGGCGGATCTGCACTCCATGGGGCAGTATATCCAGGAAGGCGAGCGCTTCTTAATGGAAACGGTTGTCGGCTTTGCCGAAGCGGACGAGACCCTCCAGGTGCCCTTTGCGCTGAAAAACGAGGATGGGCTGAACTTCTTGGCCGGTCACGCCGTAAGCGAGCTCAACAACATGGCCGAAGCCGGAACCATATTAGCGCATATGGACGGCGGCGTGCCTGTGATGGAAGTGACCGTTGACAACGCAAGCGCTTATTGCTTTGGCGAGCTTGTGTATTTCTTTGAATTTGCCTGCGGATTGTCCGGTTATCTGCTTGGGGTGAACCCCTTTGACCAGCCGGGCGTGGAGGCGTACAAGCAGAACATGTATGCCCTGATTGGCAAGCCGGGATTTGAAGATCGCAGAGCCGAGCTGGAAAAAAGACTGTAAAGCAATTTGGAAACATTTGCTGTAAAAGTTGCAGCAAAAGACGCGGCGAAAGCTAAGCAAAGAGCAGTTACAACAAACTAAAAGGCGGCGAGAAACTCGCCGCCTTAAAATTAAAGCTCTATTGGTTCGGTTTGCGTTCGGAAATATTCTTGCGCAAGCAGGCTGTACATGGCCGCATCGACAATACCTTGATTGCTAAAGTCGGCCTACCGAAGGGTTCCCTCGTATTGCAGGCCGCATTTGACCATAACGCGGCCCGAAGCGGGATTGTTGGGGTCGTGCTGCGATTCGATGCGGTTTGCCTTCACCTCTTCAAAGAAAAAGGCGATGATTTTCGAAAACGCTTCGCTCATAATACCGCGGTTCCACCATGGCCGTCCCAGTGCATAACCGATGTGAACCATCTTAAGCCGTTCGTTTTGGCCCACTACGCTGATGGTTCCGATGGGGCCATCCTCATTTTCCTTTAGCACAATGGCCCATTGGTAAAAATCCGGCTTTGCATAGGCTTCGGTCCAATTTTTCAATACTTTTTCCGTTGTTTCCACAGACTTATGGGCGGGCCAGC
>DUUG01000261.1 GCA_012841675.1 Clostridiales bacterium | reverse complement strand
GCCCAGCACACGGCCGATGCGACCAACAACACCCATCATGTCCGGCGTGGCGATGACAACATCATAATCAAAGAAGTTTTCCTTCTGAATCTTCTGCACAAGCTCTTCGGCTCCGACAAATTCAGCGCCGGCGGCTTTGGCTTCTTCCGCCTTGTCGTCTTTAGCAAAGACAAGCACGCGAACTTGCTTACCAGTTCCGTGGGGCAGAACGATAGCGCCGCGAACCTGCTGGTCTGCATGGCGAGAGTCAACGTTCAAACGAACGTGGAGTTCCACTGTTTCATCAAACTTGGCCTTGGCGGTCTGTAGCACCAGCTCCAAAGCCTCCCGGGGCTCGTATTGCTTCAGCCTATCTACAAGCTTTGCGCTTTCCTTATATTTTTTGCCTCTACGCACTATTTTTCCTCCTCATGTGGTTATCTCGGATATTTCCTCCCACTTATTTCGGGAACCGCCCGGAACACTCCGGCACGGTGATTTCTCCGCGCTTACGCCTCTGCGATAGCAACGCCCATGCTGCGGCAAGTACCTTCGATCATGGAGATGGCCGCTTCGACGGTGTTCGCGTTCAAATCGGGCATCTTCTGCTCCGCAATCTTGCGGACTGCTTCGCGGGAGATCGTCGCAACCTTGGCTTTGTTGGGCTCGCCCGAACCGCTTTCGATGTTGCAGGCCTTCTTAATCAGAACGCTTGCAGGCGGCGTTTTAGTAATGAAGGAAAAGGAACGGTCGGCGTAGACTGTAATTACAACAGGAATTAAAAAGCCGACATCATTCTTCGTACGTTCATTAAACTCTTTCACAAAGGACATAATGTTGACGCCATGCTGGCCCAGCGCAGGTCCGATCGGGGGACTGGCTGTGGCTTTCCCACCGGGTACCTGCAGCTTGATATACGCGGTAATTTTCTGTGCCATATCGTATGAGAACCTCCTAATATAAGATGTGGTCGACGGAACGCCTTGTTTTGCGCCGGAAACCCGGGATTACAAAACGCGCCCTCCCACTCGACAGACTTGCCGAGCTTGCCGGCAAAATCTGTTTACAACTCAGTTGTCCACTGCGACCTGTTCAAGCTCCAGCTCAACGGCCGTATCTCGGCCAAACATGGATACAGTGACTTTCACACGGTTTTTCTCCACGGAAAGTTCTTCTACCGTGCCTATAAAGCCCTCTAAAGGCCCATCCACCACGCGAACGCTATCGCCCACGGCATAGTCCACTTGCACCTCGCGCTTGTTACCGCCCAAAGCGGCCACTTCACGGTCAGACAAGGGAACAGGCTTAGAGCCAGGGCCTACAAAGCTTGTAACCCCGCGGATATTGCGTACAACGTGCCAGCTTTCGTCAGTCATAACCATCTTCACCAGCACATAACCGGGAAAAACCTTCCGCTCAACTTTTTCTTGGCGGTTATCCCGAGTTTCCATAACCTTCTCCATGGGAATCATAACTTCATGGATCAGGTCTTGGAGGCCGCGGTTCTCAACCGTTTTTTCGATCGTCGCGGCGACTTTGTTCTCGTATCCGGAGTATGTGTGAACCACATACCACCGAGCATTTTCAGACATGCTACACCTCTTTCCGTCTGCGTTCGGAAGGGATCAGCCGTTAATAATCAGAGACAATCCGCTCTTTAGCGCGAAATCAACCAGCACAATTAATCCGCCCAGCACTGCCACCATGGCCAGCACCAGCACGGTATTGTTTACTACGGTTTTAAACGTCGGCCAAGAAACCTTTTTGGCTTCGCTTCGCAGCTCTTTCCACCAACGCTTGAACCATCTGCCGATACGGGCAAAAAAGCCCGGCTTTTTCTTTCTCTCTTGATTATCCTTCTTGTTCGGCTTGGCACCTTTCAGCTCTGGGGCAGACAGCTTGTCCGACTTTGTATTTTCCGACACAATAGTCACCCTTTCTGTTTCTGCGCAAGCCCTAGCTTACTTTGTTTCCTTGTGAGGCGTATGCTTCCGGCAGAATTTGCAATATTTGTTCTGTTCCAGCCTATCCGGCGTGTTCTTTTTGTTCTTCATCGTATCGTAATTGCGCTGCTTGCATTCCTGGCAAGCGAGAGTGATGCGAACTCTCATTAACGGCACCTCCTTAACGTTTTGCCTCCCTAAAATTGGCAGCAAAAAAAAAGCCAACTTTCATAGGTAAGTAATATATTATCACAAAAGCAAGAGTAAGTCAATATACATTTTGCAATTTGTAGAACTATTTTGCGACAAACTCGGCGGTCAATTTGGTTTTCCCCCGCCGGCCGTAGAAGTTTCTCGGCCAAACTTCCACCACGTAAGCCTTGCCGGGAATCAGACCGTCTACTTCCTGCACAATTTCGTCCGGCATATGGCGCAGATAATACTTCGACCAAACGGCAAACCGGCGCAAAGCCTCCCCTGTTTTTGCATCGCGGAAGGCAATGTCATAGTCGTTGACATATTCCTCTGCAATATCCGCCTGAGGAATGCGCAAAACACAGGCGCCGCCATCTTTGACTTCAACGGAAAGAACCGCTTGAGGCTTAAAGTAGGGCAGATTGTCCTTTTTCCGCTTTTCGTCGGTATAAAGGAAGGAATCCCGATTAGACGGCTCATCAATATGCCAAACCTCAGGGAAGAAAGACTCGGTCAAAATATCATACAGCAGAATGCGCACGCGGTTTTCCGCATCGGCCTCCACTATGTAGAACTGGGCGCATTGGGCCCTGTCAGGCGGAACGGTTCCGTAGATCTTATCAAATTCGTCCAGCTCAAAATAGCTCAGCGACCCCATGTTGAGAGATGTAAAGTTGTTCTGGTGAATGGAACGCGGGTCGTTGATGGGCGCGTGAGAATGGCCGGAGAAGTTGATAACTTGGGGATAATCGTCGTAAATGCCAGTTATATCATCACAGCTCCAGCCTATGGAACCGTAAACGGTGTTGGGAATATGGGGATGCTGGAAGGCAAAGATGGGTTTCTTGGGGTCGTCTGCCGCGGCCATATCCAATTGATCCAGCATCCATGCGCGTTTTTGCTCGCAATAGCCGTTTTTGGGCGAGAATTTTTTGCTCGGAGACATGGAAATAAAATGGAACCCTTGCACAACGGCATGCTCATCCGGTTTTTTGCCGAAAATACGGGCCAGGCGCTCCTCCGCCACAGCCGTGCCTGCATCGCCGAACTCGTGGCTGGCAATACTGAGTATCAGGTGTGTTTCAGGCCGAAGCTGCTTAGTTAAAGCCTCATGGAAGGCCTGAAGCTGTGTTTCTGTGCCGCGGTCAGTAAAATCGCCGATTACGCAAAGGGCATCCAACGTGGGGTGTTCCGCATCCTGTGCCGCAAAGGCGTAGGAATTCGCAAGGGCCGTGCGGAAGCGCTCTCTTTCCACGCTGTGGTAATCCTTGAAATGCACATCGCTCATGGCGGCAAAACGAAGAACCGGGCGGAAATTCTCTGTTTTCGGCATAATAGACCCCTTCCTTATACAAAAACATTCACTTCAACGCCAAAGACGCCCCGCTCAGTTGCCGGGGCGACTCTGTTTTTATTTTGCGTAATCAACGGCCCGTGTCTCACGGATCATACTGATCTTGATCTGGCCGGGATATTCCAAGTCGGATTCGATTTTTTTGGCCATTTCATGGGCCAGCAAAACCATATTGTCATCATCCACTTCCTCGGGTTTGACCATAATGCGAACCTCACGGCCCGCCTGAATGGCAAAGGAACGATCCACGCCCGGGAAGGAGTTGGCAAGCTCTTCCAGCCGTTCCAGACGGCGGATATACGCTTCCAGATTTTCGCGACGCGCGCCAGGTCGAGCAGCGGAAATATCGTCCGCCGCGTCTACTAAGAAAGCAATCATAGATTGCGGTTCCACATCCCCGTGGTGAGATTCAATGGCATGAATCACTTCGGGATGCTCTTTAAACTTCCGTGCAATTTCCATACCGATGGATACGTGTGAGCCTTCCACCTCATGGTCGAGGGCCTTGCCGATATCATGGAACAGACCGGCTCGCTTGGCCAGCGTCGGGTCTAACCCTAGCTCACTTGCCATATATCCGGCCAAAAGGGCCACCTCAATGGAGTGGCGAAGCAAATTCTGACCGTAGCTGGTGCGATAGCGCAAGCGGCCGAGAATCTTCATAAGATCGGACGGAACGCCGTGCAGCCCCACTTCAAATACAGCCCGCTCACCTTCGGATTTAATGGTGGCATCGACTTCTTTGCGGGCCTTCTCCACCGTTTCTTCAATGCGCGCCGGATGAATGCGCCCGTCGGCAATAAGCCGCTCCATGGCAAGCCGGGCAATTTCTCTGCGAACGGGGTCGAAGCAAGACAATGTAATGGCTTCCGGTGTATCGTCAATAATCAGGTCAACGCCCGTTGCCACCTCAATGGCACGGATATTGCGGCCTTCTCGGCCAATAATGCGGCCCTTCATTTCATCGTTGGGCAGCGAAACCACGGAAACGGTGGATTCCATCACATAATCGGATGCGCATTTCTGAATAGCGAGAGAAATCACCTTTTTGGCGCGAGTCTCCGCTTCTTCCTTGTATATCTGGTCGATTTCGCGAAGCTTTAAAGCCATATCATGGCGGGCATTTTCCTCCACCTCGGCCAGAATGCGGGCTTTGGCTTCTTCTACGGTAAGCCCGGAAATGTGTTCCAGCATTTCCATCTGGCTTCTTTTGATTTGCTCGCTTTCTTCCAGGGCTTTTTCTGCTTCTTTGATTTTTTTGCTTAGAACTTCTTCTTTGAGGTCAATATTGTCGTGTTTTTTGTCTAACGACTCTTCCCTCTGCTGAAGACGCCTTTCCTGCTTTTGCAGCTCGGAGCGGCGTTCCTTGTACTCCTTTTCCTGTTCGTTTTTGGCTTTTAAAATTTCTTCTTTGGCTTCCAGAAGCGCTTCCCGCTTCTTGGTTTCAGCGGTTTTAATTGCATCGTTAATGAGGCGGCGGGCTTCCTCCTCGGCACTGCCGATTTCACGCTCTGCCACCTTGCGGCGATATAGGACTCCGGCATAAAACCCAAGCACGCCCATAACGAGCGCGCCTAGAATCGGCAAAAAAGTTAGAAAAAAAACGCCCATAAAACAAGCACCCCCATATATAGTTATGATCATACGGAGGCGCCTTCCATTTATTTCCCTATTGTAAGTATACTGTATTTTTATACCTAGACATCGGTTCAAAAGGGCGGACCAAGCCCGGGCGAATATTAAATAGCAATATATTTTATATTGGGCAAATATATAAACAGTTTAGGCTGAAACTCCGTATAACAGCTGACCGAATATCAGATCCGTCTGGCATTTCTGGACAATCTGCTCTGAACATCATATAATTCTATTGTATCTTATGTCAGATTGTTTGTCAATAACCTATCTTTGTCAAAATATCGCCTTTTTCCTGAAATGATGTGGGATGTCCTCCTTGGCCGTTCACGGTTTTTTGAAATTTCCTTTGGGTTCGGGCGAAAACCTCAAGTTTTTTCTTGTTTTTTCCGTTTGTTTCATTTATGTTTCACTTTGTATATCTATAAAAGCGCGTAAATAGAACAGTCCAGCAAGCATAATCATCTTCGTTTGAACTTTATAATTTATTTTTGTTTTTTTCTCGAAAAAAGTGGTACAATGGGAGTAAGGTTATTTGCATATGGCTGGGCTAAGGAGGGGGCATAAATATGGCAACACTTTCGCTTCGCGGCAAAGGCTTTGTAGACGAAATTGCCGCGCTTTTATCCGCCCAAATTCCGCAAAGCGGGATTAGCTGCGAGCAAATTGCCTCCCTTCGCAAAACGGTGGGCAAGGCCGTTATACATTTGCTTGTTTTCGAAAAATACTATATGCGTTCTTCCAACCGGGCCAGCCTGACTGTTTTAATCACAGGGGCAGACGGTCACGTGGCCGTTGACGCCGTGGGCGCCGGCGGCGGGCAAGGGGCGCTGTTCCGCTTTTCCTGGGGCGTGGAGGAGGATTTTGTCAGAGAAGTGGCGTCGATTCTGCGCCGGCACGGGTTTTCGCAATAGAACCATCACACTACAAAAGAGAAGGAGGAAGCTATTTCCCTTGAGCAAGAAATCCAAAACTAAAAAATCCCAAGCGGAGATCTTCGCTTTTGACGCGCCCGCTCCAAAACGGGGAAAAAAGCCTGGAAAAGTGAAAAAGGCCGACCTTCCTCCTCTTTCCGAATGGTACCGGCTGGACAATGCGGCGAAAATCTACCCCGCCACCAGCCACCAAGACTGGAACAGCACCTTCCGTGTAAGCGCCACACTGAAAGAGGAAATTCGCCCGGAGCTTCTTTCCCAAGCGGTTCGCGACTTGGCACCTAGGTTCCCGACTTTTTTTGTGAAGCTTCGAATTGGGTTTTTCTGGTACTACTTTGAGCCGGCGTATTCCACCGACATTGTGTCCGAGGAAACCACGTATCCTTGCCGTCCTATTCCCATTTTCGGCAGCGAAAAGCCGGTTTTTCGTGTTTTATATTATAAAAACCGCGTATCGGTGGAGATATTTCATGCGATAACAGACGGTTCCGGCGCGCTGACCTTTTTAAAGGCGCTTGTGACCCGGTATCTCACGCTGCGTGGCGTCGACACTTCCGACGCTCGGTGGAGTATTCCCGACATGCGGGATATTCCCTCCCCTGCCGAAACGGAGGACAGTTTTGCGAAATATTATCAAAATCTGCCTAGGGTCAGCCGGAAAGAACCGAGGGCCTATACCTATAAAGGGCGGAACAGCCAAGAAGAGCCGTTTCTCCGCTTAATTTCCGGCACGTTTTCCGTGGAGGCTTTAAAAAAGCTCACCCGCGAAAAAGGCGTTACCATAACCCAATATTTGACGGCGCTTTATATTCTCGCCTTTGCCCGACATATTTCATGGCCGGCGCGGCTTCGCCCGGTTCGCATCTCCGTGCCCGTTAACCTAAGGCGGATGTTCCCATCCCAGACGTTGCGCAACTTTTCCCTATTCGTCAATGTGGGAATGCAGGTAACCCCCGACCTTACCTTAGACGATATTCTGGCCGTGATTGTCCCGCAGTTGGAGGCAGGCATTCAGCGGGACTCTATACTCAGGGTGTTTTCTCAGAATGTCCGGGCCGAACGTCAACTCGCCCTGCGTTTGACGCCGCTATTTATCAAAAACGTTTTCCTGCAAATCAGTTTCCATCGGTTTGGAGAAAGCCGGTATACCTCTACATTTTCCAATCTGGGACGTGTAGAGCTTCCTCCTTCTGTGGCGGAGCATGTAGAGTCCTTTGGATTTTCCCTGGGCGGTTCCCGTTTAAACGGAATCGGCGCCACCGGCATATCTTTTGGCGACCGAATGACCGTCTGCTTTTCCTCTACCTCGCCCGATAACAGCATTCAGGCGGACTTTTTCCGAATGCTCGCCCAAAACGGTCTGGAAGTGGAGGTCGAATCCAATGTCTGATCGTTGCAAATCCTGCTCCGTTCGTGTGCCGTACAACTCAAACTGCCCTCTCTGCGGCAAATTTGTTCAAGAGGGCGACCGGACACTTCGATATCCGACGCCTGTGACCGGACGGAAGGTAAGCGCTAAAAAGATTCTTCGCTTTGTTTTTCTGGTGCTTGGCTTTGTGTGCTTGTTTATCGACTGGTTTGCCACAGGCTTTCAAGGCTGGTCGGCCATTGTCTGCATCGGCCTATTTTTGAGTTGGGTGGTGGTCATTAAGCCGATTTTCGACCGGCATCCGCTGGGCATCTATATTTTATACGGCGTTTTGCTTATAAGCGTGTTTTTACTGGTCATTGATTTTCGAACAGGCTTTACTGGTTGGTCTATTTCCTACGTGACGCCCAGCGCCATTGCCGGCGGGATTTCCGTTTTGATGTTTTCGGCCTTGATTCGAAAGGTTCGTTGGAATGAAATCGGCGTTTATATTATAACTCTGG
>DUUG01000260.1 GCA_012841675.1 Clostridiales bacterium | reverse complement strand
GCCATGGCCTTCGGCACAGAAGCAATTATCTGGGCTTGCTACACCGCCGGCTGGTGGCACAACCAGGTGCTTGACGACAAGGGCGAAAAGACACAGCAGTATGATAAGCTGCAAGCCGTCAACGCCGAGCTGCACACGCTGGGCGAAACTTACATGAAATACCGCCGGGTTTCCACCCACTTTATCGGTTTTTCGGGCGAGGAAAACTTGTGCGATGGGAACCTGACCCCGGTTGCATCCCTTTCCACGGGAGTTTTTAACGATTTGCGCGCCGAAAACGGCGAAAACCTGCTTGCGGGGCAGATGGTTTCCCGCGCAGGGGATGGTTCTTACGCGATCATGCTTTGCGGAGCGGACGATCCCCATGACCACAACCCAGCCGTGTACACCGTTTCCTTCCGGGCCGACAACAGGGCCGTTTTCGCCTTGGCGGGGGATGGCCCCCGGCCGCTTACCCGCCGTGACGATGGCTCGTGGGCGTTTACCATGCGATCCTGTGAGGGCGTTCTGCTCATCGCCCGCTGATGGGGGGCGATGGCGGGTATGCATTGGCAAAAACAACCTTACAAGCGCTTTCCGAATGCATCACAGGCAATCACATCAGATCGTAAAGCTGTATTTGTTTGACCGGATTTCAAATGCTGCAGGATGATTTCCATATCGTCGCCATAGAAATCCAGTATATCTAATAACGAACCACAGTCTTTTCCGGGATCCTTCGCTTTTAGGTTACCTTTGTGAAACAACATGGAAAGCGCTAAATGTATATCTCACATTTTTTGAGTTTTTTGTAAATGCAATTTTCGAGAGCTGATCTTTGTAAAACCATCAACTATATTGATTAAAGGCGGAAAAGATAGATGGCGTACACCCCGGCGGATTCAAATCATTTATAATTGCATTAGAGTAATAGATTTTCCAAAAATGGACGAAAAACGGCATAGTCGCAAATTGCGACTATGCCGTTTTTTCAAGAATATACAATCCCTATGTGAGGACGGCCTTTGCCTGCTCTTTTTTACTTAAAATACAGGGCCGCGCCGGCAAAAATGCCATGCTCCTGCCGACCGGGCACATTTTTGTACAAATGCTCGCCCACACGCTCGCTGTGCCCCATTTTCCCAAGAATCCGTCCGCAAGGCGACGTAATTCCCTCAATGGCCCACACCGAACCGTTGGGGTTATGTTCAATGGCGTAGGAAGGCTTCCCGTCTTCCCCCACATACTGGGTGGCGATTTGTCCCTGTTTCTGAAGCTGTTGCAGCAGCGACTCCGAACAGGCAAACCGTCCTTCTCCGTGGGAAATGGGCACCATGGTCACTTCGCCGGGGTCAAAGCAAGCCATCCACGGCGAGCGGATGGAGCAGACTCGTGTCTGCACCAGCCGCGACTGGTGCCGTCCGATCCGGTTAAAGGTTAACGCGGGATAGTCTTCTTTTCCGTGGAGAATTTCGCCAAAGGGCAAAAGCCCCAGCTGGATAAGTGCCTGAAACCCGCTGCCGATGCCGGCCATAAGGCCGTCCCGCTGCTGCAGAAGTGCGTGTGTTGCGGCAGTCACCGCCGGATTGCGGAAAAACGCCGTGACAAAAGTAGCGGAGCCGTCCGATTCGTCGCCGCCGGAAAACCCGCCGGGCAAAAACACAAGCTGTGCCTTTTCTATGCTTTCCGCCAGCGCTTTGGCTGAAATGGAGATGTCGGAAGGCGTTTGATTGCGGAGAACCAAAACCTCCGGCTCAAAGCCTGCCATGTCCAAGGCCCGGGCCGTATCATACTCGCAGTTGGTGCCGGGAAACACGGGGACGAGGGCGCGGGGCTTCCGCCCGATGATTTTTACGCCCCTGTACGGCGGCGCCTTCTCTCCCGCATAGGTAATTTCCGGCGGCGTGTCACACCTGAATTTTGCCTGAGTGGGATACACGCTTTCCAGTTTTCCATCATAGAGCTGTTCCAGCTCGGAAAGGGAAACTTCTTCATCGGAGCAACGGAACACCTCTTCTTCCGTCGCCACTCCAAGGCAGATGCCGCCGGGCACCGTCGTTTCCGCGTCTGTTTCCAAGAGCATGGCACCGGGCGCCAAGGAAAAGAGTTTTTCCTCTGAAATATCCTCCGAAAACGCAAAGCCCAGACCGTTTCCAAGGCACATTTTGAAAATTCTCTCCGCCGGGCCAAACCGTCCCGGAACAGATGCAGAGCGAATCTTACCGGTTTTGTGAAGGCCTTCCAAGGTTTTAAGGCAGGAACTCAGGCTTTCCCGGACAGGCAGGCCTTCCTTAGTTTCCGGCGCCAAAAGCCAGACTTTGCTTCCTGCCTGCTGCATGGTGCCGGACACGACCTGCGTAGCATCTCCGGTTGCAATGGCAAAGGAAACCAGCGTCGGCGGCACATCCAGCTCTTCAAAACTGCCGCTCATGGAATCCTTGCCGCCGATGGCCGCTATGGACAGATCCATTTGGGCATCTAACGCGCCAAGCAAGGCCGAAACAGGCTTGCCCCACCGTTTTGGTTCTTTGCCCAGCTTTTCAAAATACTCCTGGAAGGAAAGATACATACCTTCCCTTGAAAATCCCGCCGCCGTAAGCTTCAAAACCGATTCCAGCACGGCCAGATACGCTCCCTGATAGGGGTTCTGCTCAAGCAGGTAAGGGTCGCCGCCGAACGCCATGGCAGAGCAGGCCCTTGTTTTTCCGTTTTCCACCGGAAACAGCGCCGCCATGATTTGCTCGGGGGTTTTTTGCCTTGCCCCGCCGAAGGGCATGAGCACGGTGCCTGCGCCATTGGTCGAGTCAAACCGCTCTGCAAGCCCTCTTTGAGAGCAAACGTTGAGATCTTGCACCAAAGTACGCATAGTTTTTATAAATCCGTCGGCTTGCAAGCGAGTGTTGAAAGCTTTCGGAAGGGACGGCACTTCCGCCTTGGCGGATTTCGGCGCGCCGTTGGAATTCAAAAACGAACGGTGCAGGTCGGCAATTTTCTGCCCCTGCCAATACATGACCATGCGCGGCTCTTCCGTTACCACCGCCACCGCCGTTGCCTCCAAATTTTCCGCCGCGGCTAAGGCCTGAAACTCCTCTACATCCGCCGGATCCACGACCACGGCCATGCGCTCTTGGGATTCGCTGATGGCAAGCTCGGTGCCGTTCAGCCCTTGGTATTTTTTCAAAACGGCATCTAGATTGATGGAAACTCCGTCGGCCAGCTCGCCAATGGCAACGGAAACGCCGCCTGCGCCGAAATCGTTGCAGCGCTTGATTTTCCGGGATGCCTTTGGGTTGCGGAACAGCCGCTGCAGCTTGCGCTCCTCCGGCGGGTTCCCCTTCTGTACCTCGGCACCGCTGGACGTAAGCGACGAGCTGTCATGGGATTTGGACGATCCCGTTGCGCCGCCGCACCCGTCCCGTCCGGTGCGCCCGCCCACCAGGAGAATAACGTCTTTGGGCGCCGGTTTCTTTCTTACCACGTTTTCCGCCGGAGCCGCCGCCACCACCGCGCCGATTTCCATGCGCTTGGCCTCATAGCCGGGATGGTACAGCTCATGGACAAGCCCCGCGGCAAGGCCAATCTGGTTGCCGTAGGCCGCGAACCCGGCCGCCGCCCCTGTGACAATCCGCCGCTGGGGCAATTTTCCCTGCCGCGTTTCCGTAACCGGCACCGTGGGATCCGCCGCACCGGTCACGCGCATGGAATGATACACATACCCCCGCCCCGAAAGCGGATCCCGAATGGCGCCGCCTAGACAGGTTGCCGCGCCGCCGAAGGGTTCGATTTCCGTCGGATGGTTGTGGGTTTCATTTTTGAAAAGGAGCAGCCAAGGCTCGTTATCCACCGTCACCTTGACGGTGCAGGCGTTAATTTCCTCCGACTCGTCTAGGTTGGGCAATTGCCCCCGCTTTTGTAACGCTTTGGCGCCGATGGTCGCCATGTCCATCAAGCTCACAGGCCGGTGATTTCGCTCTGTTTCTTCCCGCAATTTGAAATAGCGCTCCATGGCCGAGGCCACAGCCGGGTCCTCAATATCCACCGACAGCTCTGTTAAAAAGGTGGTGTGCCGGCAATGGTCAGACCAATACGTGTCAATTACTCTTAGTTCCGTTTCCGTCGGGTCGCGCTGCTCCGATTGGAAATACGCCTGCAGGAACGCCAAATCCGCCTCGTCCATGGCCAAATTGTATGTATCCAAAACCTCCAAAAGCCCCTGCCGGTCTAAATCTATAAATCCCTCTAAAACGGAGATGGGCTCCGGTTCCTGAGCCGACTCTGTCAGCGTTTCCGGAAGCTCCAGCTTTGCCCGCCGGCATTCAATGGGGTTAATGAGATGGGCCTCGATTCTTGCAAGGTCTTCCTTGCTCAGCGCCCCGTACAAAAGATAGACTCGTGCCGTTTTCACCTCCGGCCGAGTGCCCATGGACGCAATCTGGGTGCACTGGGCGGCAGAATCGGCCCGCTGGTTATACTGGCCGGGCAGATATTCCACGGCAAAGATAGCATCGGCATCCTCCGGCAGGAAATCATAGACCAAATCCACCTGCGGCTCGGAAAACACCGTAGGAATGCAGGCTTCAAACAGGGCTTGATCCAAACCCTCCACATCATATCGGTTCAAAAGCCGCACCTTTTCCAGAGAGGGAATCTGCAGAAAAATACGGATTTCCTCCAAAACAGCCTGGGCCTGCACATCAAATCCGGGCTTTTTTTCCGTGTATAGGCGGTAAACCAAGTCTATTCCTCCCCTTCTCTGCTTGCGGTCAAGTAAGCAAGCGCTGTCTTGCCAATATCGGTGCGGTAATGGGCTTCGTAAAACAAATAATCAGGAACGGCGGCATACGCTTTGCTAACTGCCTGTTCTAAGGTATCTGCCACTGCCGTAATCCCCAGCACCCGGCCGCCTCGGGCGGTGAGCCCGTCTTTCTCCAGCTTTGTGCCCGCATGATAGGCAATCACGCCGGGCTTTTCCTCCGGCACAAGAATCACAGCCCCTTGGTTTTCCAGCTTGCCCGGATACCCCTTGGAAGCAAGCACCACACAGCAGGACGCTTGCTTTGCAAACGAAACGGTTGCTTCCGACAGCTTCCCCTGTGCCGTGGCCATCAGCACCGAGAGCAAATCGCTTTGCAAAAGGGGCAAAACGGCCTGGGCTTCCGGGTCGCCGAAGCGGCAGTTGTATTCAATCACTTTGGGGCCGTCTTTTGTCAACATCAAGCCAAAATACAGGCAGCCTTGGTACGATATGCCTTCCTTCTGAAGACCTTCCAAAGTAGGCTTAAAAATCGTGTCCCAACAAATGGCCGCTATTTTTTCATCGTAAAACGGGTTCGGGGCCACAACGCCCATGCCGCCCGTATTGGGGCCCTCATCGCCGTTAAGGGCGGCTTTATGATCCATGGAGGAAACCATGGGGATAAGGGTTTTTCCGTCGCAGAAGGCAAGAACGGAAACCTCCGGCCCTTCCAGGCACTCTTCTATCAAAATCCGCTCGCCGCTTTTGCCAAACACCTTGTTTTCCAAGGAGTCTAGTACGGCGGCCATGGCCGTTTTCCTTGTTTTGGCAACAACTACGCCCTTCCCTTTGGCTAAACCGTCTGCCTTGACCACAAGGGGCAGCGGCGCTTGCTTCACATGGGAAAGCGCCTTTTCCACAGAGGAAAAAACGGAAAATCGTGCGGTGGGAATGTTGTGCCGCTGCATAAACTCTTTGGCAAACACCTTGCTGCTTTCCAGTCTGGCGCCGTCCATAGAGGGGCCAAAGCAAGGAATGCCCCGCTTTCTAAGTAAATCGGCCAGTCCCATAGCAAGAGGGTCGTCCGGCCCGATGACAGCCAACTCCAGTCCCTCGACAGAGCCGGCAAAGACGTCCACCGCCAGAACCTCCTCTGCGCCAATGGGAACACAGGTTACCTTCGGCTCTTTTGCGATCCCACCGTTGCCCGGGAGGGCATAAATCTCCGTAACGGCCGGGTTTTTCAATATGCCTTTGATGAGCGCGTGCTCGCGCCCGCCACTTCCCACAACGAGAATTTTCATTTCATGCGCCTCCTTAATGGTGGAACAGGCGCAGGCCCGTAAAGCACATGGCAATGCCTAACTCGTCGCACTTTTCGATAACTTCCTGATCCCGAATGGAGCCGCCGGGCTGTGCAAGATATAAAACGCCGCTTTCCCTTGCCCGTTCCACGTTGTCGGAAAAGGGCAAAAACGCATCGCTTCCCATGGAAACGCCGTCAAATTCTTTTAAGAAGGCCTGCTGTTCCTCAAAGGTAAATTCGGCCGGTGCCTTTGTAAAGAATTTGGGCCAGTTTTCCGGCGATGTCACACGCCAGCTTTCGCCGGACAGATACGTTTCAATGGCGTTGTCCCGGTCAGGGCGGCCCAGGTCATCCCGGAAGGGAAGCGAAAGCACCTTTTCATGGTGGCGAAGCCGCCAAAGGTCGGCCTTGCTGCCGGCCAGCCGCGTGCAGTGAATGCGGGACTGCTGCCCGGCACCTACCCCAATGGTCTGCCCGTCCATGGCAAAGCAAACCGAGTTGGACTGGGTATATTTCAGGGCAATAAGCGCCACTGTCAAATCTCTTT
>DUUG01000259.1 GCA_012841675.1 Clostridiales bacterium | reverse complement strand
GGAACCGGACGGGATATCTGCTGGGCAAGGGCATTTATATGGCCGCCAACATCTTAAACCCCGAAAAAATCGTCATAGGCGGCGGCGTTTCCATGGCCTTTTCCCTGCTGACCCCTGGACTGAATAAGGCAAGACGCGAATTTTTATTTTCCGATGCGAATCCCCATCTAACGGTCGTTCCCACCGGCCTTGGCTATCACGCTTCCCTGCTGGGCGCGGCAGCACTGGCCTGCGGTTTAGAATAACGAGCTTTACCTTTATGAAAGGATGATGAAAATGTCCGCTAGCATTCCCGATCTTACCTGTGATTTTCGAGCCTATTTAGATGAGATTGGTGCCATTTTGAACCGTACCAATGCGGCGTCTCTCTCTGCCATTGCCAGCGCGCTGATTGCCGCTAAAGAACGCGGCGCCACAGTGTTTACCGCCGGCAACGGCGGCAGCTCGGCCACCGCTTCCCATATGTCCAACGACTTAGTCAAAGGCTGCCGCGTCCACGGTCGCGAAGGCTTTAAAACCGTTTGCCTGTCCGATTCTTCCGCCATTTTGACTTGCCTTGCCAACGATTTTTCCTATGAAGACGCCTATGAGATTTACCTGAAGACTCTCGCTAAAAAAGGCGATGTGCTGGTTGTTTTCAGCGGAAGCGGCAATTCGCCTAATGTAGTTAAGGCGGCCGAATACGCAAAAAGCATCGGCATGGTCGTTATCGGTTTCTTAGGCCGTGACGGCGGCAAAATGCTGCCCCTTTGCGACTATCACCTGTTAGCACCCACCGACTGCATGGAGCAGATTGAAGACATTCACATGGTCGCCGAGCACGCCTTAGCCACCATGATGCACAAAACCTTGGCCGACCGTTGGGGCTTGGAAGTTGTGTTCCCCCCTGCCATCGGCCGGAAGTTCAGCTTTGCCCTGTTCGATTTTGACGGAACGCTTAGTTTGATACGGGAAGGCTGGCAGCAGATTATGATTCCCTATTTCTGCGAAGAGCTGGCCAAAACCCCCGGCGGGCAGAAGGAAAGCCCCGAGGAGATCAACCGCGTTGTCACCGAATTTGTCGACCGCTTAACCGGCAAGCAGACCATCTACCAGTGCATTGCCCTAGCGGATGAGATTACAAAGCGCGGCGGCACGCCGGAAGACCCCATGGTCTACAAAACAGAGTATCTAGACCGCCTGATGGAAAAAATTAAAGACCGGCGGGAAGGCCTTGCCAACGGCACCATACAGCCGGAAGAGCTTTTGGTCCGCGGCTCTTATGCTCTGCTGGATGCCTTGAAGGAAGCTGGCATCGCCCTGTACCTTGCCTCCGGCACCGACCAACCGGCCGTTCGTGAGGAAGCTGCCTTGCTGGGATTAGATACATATTTCGGCGAGCATATTTACGGTGCTTTGGACGAGCATGTCACTTCCTGCACCAAAGAACTGGTTATTAAGCGCCTGATGAAAGAAAACGGCCTTTCCGGCGAAGAACTCTTAAGCTTTGGCGACGGCTTTGTTGAAATTGAGCTGGTTGCCAATATCGGCGGCTATCCCATTGCCGTTGCCACGGACGAAGCCCGGAAAATGGGCATCGATGAGTGGAAGCGGCAGCGTTTGATCGGTGCCGGTGCCGGTGCTGTCATCCCCGACTTTGAGGAAGCGCAGAAAATTGTTGATTTCCTGCTGCAGAAGTAAGAAACGGAGGGTATTCCATGCCGTTTGAAAAATTTGACCGAAGCCGCCTGTTAATTCTGCCGCTTTCGGAACGAGTGTCTGACATTGACGTCTCTTTAATGCTTGACCCCGACACGGCGGAGGTTACCTTTGACCATCCCAAGCTGGATATGCTGGCCGAGCGCATTGTCCTTGCCAAGGAAAAAAAGGCCGCTTCCATCCTCATGTACGGCGCCCATGTCATACGCTCCGGCTGCGGTCCGTTTATGATCCGGCTCATGGAGCAAGGGTTTATCAACCATTTGGCCACCAACGGCGCCGGTGCCATCCACGATTTTGAGTTCGCTCTCAAGGGTGTCACGTGTGAAAGCGTTGCCAAATATATTAGCGAAGGCCAGTTTGGCCTTTGGCAGGAAAGCGGCATGCTTAACGACATTCTGCGGGAAGGCGTTGCCGACGGTTTGGGTGCCGGCGAAGCCATCGGCCGCTACATCTGGGAAAACAACCTGCCCTACCGGGATTCCAGCGTCCTAGCTAATGCCTACCGGCTGCAGATTCCCGCCACGGTGCATATCGGTATCGGCAACGATATCATTCACGAGCATCCCAACTGCGACGGGGCGGTTTTGGGCGAGGCAAGCTATACGGATTTTCTGATTTACGCCAAGACCATTGAAAACTTAGACGGCGGCGTGTTTTTGAATTTCGGCTCGGCTGTGGCCGGACCGGAGGTCTACCTCAAATGCCTTGCTATGGCGAGAAACGTGGCCAAGCAGGAAGGCCGCACCATTTTTGACATAACCACCGCCGTGTTCGACCTGCTTCCCATCGAGGGCGAGGATTACCATTCCACCCCTCCGAAATCCGACCCCCGCTACTATTTCCGCCCCTGGAAAACCATTTTGGCGCGCACCACGGCCGACGGCGGCCGAAGCTGCTACATCCAAGGCAACCACAGAGATACGCTGCCAGCACTGGCGCGCAAGATTTTTGCCAAGACCGGGCTGTAAGTCTTGCTGACAATACAGAAAGTGTAAGGAGATTTAACCATGAATCTAAAGAAGCTGACGGACATGATGGCCGAAGCGCCTAACTCCGTAATTACCGTTTTGGGCGACTTTTGTCTCGATAAATACCTTTATATTGACCCTGACCGCGACGAGCTTTCTCTGGAAACCAATCTGACCGCTTATCAGGTGACCCATAAGGGCATTTATCCCGGCGGCGCGGGTACCGTTGTCAACAATCTGCGGGGCTTAACGGCGCAAACCCTTTGCGTCGGCGTTGTCGGCGACGACGGCGAGGGCTTTGAGCTGCTGCGGGCGTTAAATCAGGTTGGTGCCGACACCACCTACATGATTACCGACCCCAACCGCTGCACCTCCACCTACACTAAGCCCATGCGCGGCAAGGATGGCAATTATACTGAGCTGAACCGTCTTGATTTCAAAAATTTTGAGCCTATGAAACCGGAAATCGAGGCCAAGGTCATTGAAAACATGCGGATTTGCGCGGCGAAATCGAAGGCTTTGCTGGTTTTAGACCAATTTATCGAGGAGGACTGCGGCGTTGTCAACACAAACGTGCGCAATGCCATTTTCCAAGTCGCCAAGGAAAACCCTGATCTCATTATCTACGCCGACTCGAGAGCCTATATCCACCTGTTCTCCGGCGTGATTGTAAAATGCAACAACTTTGAAGTTGTCAAATCTTTGGAACCCGACTATGCCGGCGATGAACCCAACGCCGAAATGGTGCGAGAGTACGGCAACCGGCTGTTTAAGAAAAACAACCGCCCCGTATTTGTCACCATGGGCAAGCACGGGATTATGGCCTTTGACGAAACGGGCGCTCACCATGTACCTGCCATCGACGTTCCCGGCCCTTTTGACATTTGTGGCGCAGGCGATTCGGCCTCTTCCGGCATTGTGCTGGCGCTGACACTGGGCGCTACCCCTGAGGAAGCCGCTCTGATGGGCAATATTGTGGCTTCCATCACCATCCAGCAAATCGGCGTCACCGGCTTTGCCACACCCAAGCAGGTAATACAGCGCTACAAGGACTATTGCATGTAAAGGTGTAAAACTTTGCGCCGCGGAAACCCTGCGGCGCGTGTTTTAGCTCTTAAAACAATGGCGTGGCAGCGGCCGCTTTAGGGTGCCGGCTGCTTTAGAAAGGAAGAGGCCTATGTTTATAACGGATCCTGGCAAACTGGCAAGGTTTCACACAAAAGCGCGCCTTTGGCAAGGCATTCCCGGCATCGAACGCACCCAAAACGGCCGATTGTTCGCCTCCCTTTACAGCGGGTCCACCGGAGAAGGAAACGGAAACTACAGCGTTGTGTTTCTAAGTAACGACGGAGGGCAGACTTGGACAGAGCCGGTGGCTGTTGCCTACATCGGCGAGGAGGGGCGATGCTATGACCCCGGGCTTTGGATCGATCCTTTGGGGCGGCTCTGGTTTTATTGGAATACGTATCCCGATTATGTCGTTTGGGCGGCTATTTGCGAAGATCCCGATGCCGAAGCGCTTACCTGGCTACCTCCCCGAAAAATTGGCAAAGAGGTTATGATGAACAAGCCGACGGTTGTTTCCGAAGATTGCTGGCTCTTTCCCGTTGCCGTTTGGGGGCAAAGCGTTTTCGCCGGAAATATGATGCCTTCTTCCGAAATCGAACGGCTGGCATTCGTCTACCGTTCCTCCGATCAGGGCGAAACCTTTGAGAAACTCGGCGGGGTAAGTGTTCCAGAACGCGCCTTTGATGAACATATGGTCGTTTCCCTTCCAAACAATGTCCTTTGGATGCTGGTGCGGACACGCTACGGCATCGGGCAGAGTTTTTCTTACGACGGCGGCAACACATGGACGCCCGGAGAGGATACAGGTTTTGGCGGGCCGGACGCAAGATTTTTCATCCGCCGTCTATCCTCCGGTCGACTGTTGCTTATTAACCATTATAAGTT
>DUUG01000258.1 GCA_012841675.1 Clostridiales bacterium | reverse complement strand
GTTTGATTCCCTCCAAGGAGTATTACGATGAACATCCTGAGTTTTTTGCCCTTGTCAAAGGCAAACGTGATAACTCACACCAGCATCAAATCTGCCTGACCAATCCGGATGTACTTCGCATTAGTATAGAAAAGTCCTTGGACGCTTTGCGCAAGAATCCAGAAGCAACACTGATTTCCATTTCTCAAAGCGACAACAACGATCCCTGCGAATGTGAACACTGCCAGAAAATCGCCGACGAGGAGGAAAGCCAGTCTGGACCGATAATCCATTTTGTCAACGCTGTGGCAGATGCCATCGCCAAAGAGTTTCCTCATGTGATGGTTGACACACTTTCCTATCTCTATTCCGAAAAACCGCCAAAAATCGTCCGCCCTAGGGACAATGTACAAATCCGTTTCGCGCTGTTAAACCACTGTCATTCACATCCTTTACGTTCCTGTAAGTTCCAGCCCCACGGCAACAACGGCCAGGGACTTTATATGGAAACCACATTTGCAGACATGCTGCGTGCATGGAGCAAAATCGCGAGGCATATCGCTATTTGGGATTATGCGGTGTATTTTGAGTTCTATTTCATGATGCGCCCCAATTTCCACACGCTTGCCGACAATATGCGCTTTTACAAAGAGAACAATGTGGACAGCATATTCTACGAAAGCAATGCCAACACCGGAGGCGAAATGGTGGAGCTGCGGGGTTATATTCTGACCCAGCTCATGTGGAATCTTGACTTCGATGTACAGGCAGGTATCGCCGAATTTTGCCACGAGTTTTTTGGCGAGGCAGCCCCCTATATACTTGAGTACTTAGATATTACAAGGGATGCGCTGCTCGAAAGCAATTTCCATATGTGTCTTTCTGACTATCCCACCTCTCTTTGGATTTCCGCCGACCTTTTGAAAAAAGCCGACGCGCTGTTTGATAAAGCAGAACAGGCCCTCAAGACCGACCCGATCAGGCTAAGACGCGTGCAAAAAGAGCGGTTGGCTGTACGTTTTGCCAAATTTTTCTACCCTGCTTTTGTGTTTGAAGACCGCGGAGCTGAAGCTGATGCGTTTATGGCCGATCTTCGCTCTCACGGAGGTATCGTAACAAGCACCTATTGGGGTAGTCGTAATATCCGTCAGTTGATATTCCGTGGTATATGGAGACCTCACGAAGACGATATGGAGGTTATCCCCGACTGAGCATTTTATTTACCAATCTTGCTGTTTTTATATATAGAAGCGTGAACCGCAGAAAAGACGCGACTATAGCGGAACGAGCAATGAAAGACAAGGCTGAAAAGTATCCGGCGTACGCCCCCGGTGGATTCGAATCATATATAATTGCATCGGAGCAATAGATTTTCCAAAAATGGACGAAACCGGCATAGTCGCAACTTGCGACTATGCCGGTTTTTCAAGGATATGAACTCCCTATGTGAGGACAGCTTTGCAGGTGCCCCTTTGTAACTTAATATGAAACTCTAAAACACAAAAGGGAGGCACTTTGCGTCCTCCCTTTACCCAAAAAACTTTGATAGCCGCCGTTCTAAATAGAAAAACAGCTTAGATAGCCCAAAATCATACAAAATAAAAACGGCAACGCCCACAACGGCCAACGCCGGGTAGGAAATAGGCAGCTTCGGCAGGGTAAAAAACCGTGCTAAGATCCAAACACACGCGCCAAAGGCCGCCAAAAAAAGGATAATCTTAATTGCCCACTCCCAAACGGGCTTTTGCCTTTCCGCAAGGGCCTTTATCAGCGGATACGGCCCGAAAAAAAGAGCAAACACAAGGGCAAGCGTCTTATCCGGAAGCAAAAGAAGCGCCAAAATCGAAGCCGCAAGCCAAAGAAGGGCCGCCTGCCGCTTTCCCGAAAGTAAAACACACACGCCGGTGCAAAGCCCTGCTAAGGCGGCAATGCCAAGGGTTGCCGTGGGAATTACGGATCCAAGGGCCAAAAACCCCACCGACAGTGCCGTTAAAAGAGCCGTCTGCGCCATTTTCCTCGTCATAAGCCCCTCCTTAGCAGCAGGGAATCAAATCTCCGCCCATGCATTCGCAGCAACAGTCGGCACACAAAAGCGTGCTGCAAACGTCACACGGGCCCATGCCGACGCCCCCGCCCCGCTCACGGTATACCGTGCGCGTTTGCTCCAACCGGTTAAACGCCGCGCGGTATTCCAGATTGTTAGGTGCCATGGCGCAAGCTCTGGCAAAATATTCCCTCGCCTGCGACAGCCAACCCTTTTGATAATATACACTTCCCATAAGGAAATACCATTCGGCATCCCTGGCAGAAATTTGCGACAAAAGCTGCTCGGCCAGCATGTAGTTTCCGACGGAGATACAGTTTCTTATGGTGGCATACTGTTCTCTGCTGTCGGGTCTGGCGGCGGTGTCAGGGCCTTGGGATTGGCCATTTTGCTGCCTTTGTCTCATAATTTCGTCGTAGGCCATGTTAATGGCCTTCATTTTTTCCGCGGCCAAATCTGCCAAAGGGTTGTTTATAAAATTGTCAGGATGATACTTCTTGGCAAGCTCGCGATACGCCCGCTTGATTTCCTCATCGCTGGCGCTAGGCGAAACACCAAGGACTTCATATGGATTCATATGTTATTTCTCTCTTTCCGCGGCGAAAGCGCCGCCGCTTTTGTCTGGCTCCCAGGGCCGTAGGCGGAACGGACAACACCGCTCTTGTTACCGCCGGAAGC
>DUUG01000257.1 GCA_012841675.1 Clostridiales bacterium | reverse complement strand
CCATTCCCATTCCTTTATCCTGCTTCTTAATGACGGATCTTCGACGCGCAAAACTGCGGGAAGCGAGCCAGAAGCATTGGTGGCAAGGCGGTCACACGCCATAATATCCCGTAAAACAGTTTTATCAAGCTTATACCTGTCGCTAAAATATTCGAATACCAGTTGGGTATAATCATCTAAAGGGATATTCGCCGTCCGATTTCCTGTGTGAAACCCAAATTGGCTAATCAAATCAAAAGGGGATTCTTTGGTTTGGTCTAGTAAATACGCAAGCGTTCGGCGTAATCTCCCGCTGTTATATAGCCGGTCTAGCGCGTCTTCCGTATGGTGTAGAAATTCCAGCTCATCTCGTGTCAGCCATGGAGTTTCAATCACCTCGTAGGGCGGATCTTGCGAATATTCACACGGGAATGCATCGGGATTTTCTCTCATCGTTGAGCCGTGAAGCAACTTTAAAAATCCGAGTTGAAGCATATGGGGTTTTAGATTATAAGCAATATTAAAGCTGTTTTGGATGCTTTGCAGGTCTTCAAAGGGAAGCCCTGCGATTAAATCAATGTGAATGTGAATATTGCCAGGTTGAATTAATTTTTCGATATTTCCTATGAGCGTATTTATATCGGTTTTGCGATTAACGGTCTCAAGGGTTTTAGGGTTAAAACTCTGCAGCCCGATTTCAAACTGTATCAAGCCCGCAGGCGCGGTTGACAATAGCCTGATGGTTCGCTCGTCTAAAATGTCGCCGGCAATCTCGAAATGAAAACACACGCCTTTGGGAATGGCTAGGCCATAGTTTTCTATCAAAAACTCAAAAATCTCATACGATCGTTTGGGGTTGCAATTAAAGGTGCGATCGATTAACTTAATAGTTTTTGCACCGCTTTTACTAAGCTTTACAATCTCGTTCTTAGCACGGTCAATATCAAAAAACCGAACATTGCCACAGCTTCCCGAAAGGCAAAATGCGCAGGAATAAGGACAGCCTCTGCTGGTTTCAAGATAGGCCAGTCTGCCGTTTAGGCTATCCATATACTCGTTGGAATAGGGGGAAGGAGGGGATTCGGCGGTTTCATAAGGCTTTTTTACATAAATATCGTTGCCATCTCTATAACATAGCCCCGGTATATCGGTATAATCGGTCTGCTTTGCCATGGCATCCACAAGCGCGGCAAATGGCTTTTCGCCCTCGCCGCAGATTATAAAATCCACCTGAGGTTCCGACGCAAGTGTTTCTTGCGCGTTGAAACTAACCTCGGGGCCTCCCAACACGATAACTGCATCAGCTTCTTTTTTTACCATTTTTACAAGCTTCTTTATCTGTTCAATGTTCCATATATAACAGCTAAACCCGATAATATCGGGTTTTAATTGAACGATTTTTTCGGCTATGGCTTCTAACGGATCGTTTATTGTGCTCTCGACAATATGCACATTCATATTACAAGCACAGTTTGATTCTAAGGCCGCCTTGAGATACCAAGGCGCCAAAGAAGAGTGGATGTATTTGGAATTTAATGTGCAGATTACAACACTTAGTGTTTTCATACAATACCCCATTAAAAATATGCTTATAAAACTATATCACACGCAGTTTGCAAAGGCAAGTTGCCGTGTTTTTGAAAAAGTAACGCAAGTGGCATCTAAGCGGCGGAAACGGGTTGTAAGTTACATCGAACCGTGGTCTACACACGGGAACGGAGAAAGGGGCATATCCCAAAGGAAAAAGTAAAGGCTGCTGCAAGTAGTATGTGCTTGCAGCAGCCCTTTTTATCTGATGGCCCTTGCGATAATCTCATCCTGGGTTTCGCGGCTTAAATACACGAAAGATGCGCTGTATCCGCAGACGCGTACGATAATATCCGCGTGTTCGGCAGGATTTTTCTGTGCTTCCAGTAGCCTTTCGCGGTTGAGCATATTGAATTGGAGGCTTGAACCTTTTATTTCCAAAAAGCTCTCCATGAGCGCGGTTATGACCGTAATCCCGCGTTCGCCGTTCATCTGCGGAAGTGTCAGCTCTGCGCAGAATGAGTCGGCATAATCGGTGAAGTCAATGGCGACCAGACTGCGGATGATATCTGCGGGGTTGTCGATTTCAATAAATTCGCTGGGAGATGCGCCGCGGGAGAGGGGCGTATGCGCTTTGCGTCCGTCAGGCGTGGCACCAAGCTTTAGCCCTAGCGGGCGGAAAATGTCGTGAGGGTAGAAGGCGGGGAGGTATTTCCCGCCGCGGGCGTTTGTCTGCCCGGCGATTTTCGCAATATCCGAAAGAAT
>DUUG01000256.1 GCA_012841675.1 Clostridiales bacterium | reverse complement strand
GAAGTGGAAGCGATTTTGGCAGAATTATATAAAGATTAAGGGCAGTAAGGAGAAAAACAGCCCCCAGCGTTGGGGGCTGTTTTTCACTTTGATAAACTTAGTTTTTAAACAGGTCTTTCATTTTGCCGAAAAAGGATTTTTGCTCTGTATTATTTTTATCGTCCATAGAGGCGGCCAATTGCGTTAGCAGTTCTTTCTGCTTGCTATTTAAATTGCGCGGCGTTTCCACCACGACGGTAAGCAGATAGTCGCCTCTTTGTTTGCTATTTATCTTTTGAATGCCTTTGTTTTTGATACGGAAAACCGTGCCGCTCTGCACGCCTTCGGGAATGGTATATTTCATAGGGCCATCGAGACTTGGAATCTCCAGCTCGGCACCTAAAGCCGCCTCGGCAAAAGAGATGGGCACGGTGCAAAGGAGTGTGTCGCCGTCTCGGGAGAAAATTTCGTGTTTCTTGATGGATACGACCACGTGCAGGTCGCCGCTTGGCCCGTTGTTGAGACCGTGGCCGCCTTGGCCCCGGATGATGATTGTTTGGCCGTGGTTGATGCCCGCCGGAATCGTTACCTTAATGGTGCGGTTTTTCCGGACCAATCCCTGACCGCGGCAGGATTCACACGGATTTTTGACAATTTTGCCTGCCCCTTCGCAGGTGTCGCAGACAGCAGCAGTGCTGATGGTGCCTAAGGCCGTTCTTCGAGTGGCGCGAACCTGGCCGCTGCCATGGCAGGTGGGGCATGTTTCCGCCGAGGTTCCTTTGGCAGCGCCGGACCCTTCGCAGACGTCGCACCGTTCAATGCGGCTGACCGACACGTCTTTGGAACAGCCGAAAGCGGCTTCTTCGAAGGTTAAAGTGACACTTCGTTCTATGTCGTCGCCGCGGCGGGGGGCATTGCGCGAGGCCGCACCGCCGCCGAAGCCGCCGAAAAACGAGCTGAATATATCGCCTATGTCTCCCATATCGAAACCGAAGCCGCCGCCAAAGCCACCGAACCCGCCACCGGGCTGTCCTGCGCCGTAGTTTGGATCGACGCCGGCAAAACCGAACTGGTCATACCGCTGCTTTTTTTCCGGGTCGGACAGAACCTCGTAGGCCTCGCTGACCTCTTTGAACTTGGCTTCGGCAGCCTTATCGCCGGGGTTCATGTCGGGATGGTATTGCTTGGCAAGCTTTCGGTAAGCTTTTTTAATTTCATCCTCTCCGGCACCTTTGGTAAGACCCAGAACTTCGTAGTAATCTCTTTTTTCCGCCATGGGCTTTCCCCCTACTTTATTCTTTGGCTTTGCCAAAAGTGAAACCTGCCTCTGCCGGTTTGCGCCGGCAGAGGCGGTATCTTTTGTTAGGGAAACCCTTTATTTCCCGTCGCCTTCGTCTTTTACTTCGTAGTCGTTGCTGTATACATTGCCGTCCGCATCGGAAGCCGTGTCGGAGGCTGCATCTGCGGCGGCCGCATCGCCGCCGGTTGCTTTATAGAGTTTTTCGGAAAGGGCGTAGAAACGCTTGGTCAGTTCCTCGGAATCGGCCTTGATGGCGTCGATGTCGTCGCCCTTCAAGGTTTCCTTCAGCTTTTCTACCTGCTCTTTCACGGGCGTTTTATCTTCCTCAGGCAGCTTGTCGCCGACTTCTTCCAGGGTTTTTTCGCTCTGATAGACGAGCTGCTCGGCGTTGTTGCGAGTTTCTACCTCTTCGCGGCGCTTCTTGTCTTCCTCGGCGTGGAGTTCGGCTTCCTTGATGGCCTGTTCGATTTCCTCCTTGGTCATGGACGTGGAGGAGGTAATGGTGATTTTCTGCTCCTTACCGGTGCCTAAATCCTTGGCAGAGACGTTTACGATACCGTTGGCGTCAATGTCAAAGGTGACTTCAATCTGCGGCACACCGCGGGGTGCGGGGGGAATGCCGTCCAGATGGAAGCGGCCGAGAGTCTTGTTGTCGCGGGCCATTTCCCGCTCGCCCTGCAGGACATGTACCTCAACGGAGGTCTGCCCGTCGGCGGCGGTGGAGAAAACCTGGCTCTTTTTGGTAGGAATGGTGGTGTTGCGCTCGATGAGGCGCGTGCAGACGTTGCCGTAAGTTTCGATACCCAGAGAAAGGGGAGTAACGTCCAGCAGCAGCAGGTCCTTGACCTCGCCGCCTAAAACGCCGCCCTGGATGGCCGCGCCCACCGCGACGCATTCGTCGGGGTTGATGCCCTTGAAAGGGTCTTGGCCGGTGTAGGATTTTACTGCTTCCTGCACGGCGGGAATACGGGTGGAGCCGCCGACCAGCAGAACTTTAGACAGGTCGGAGGGCTTCAGGCCGGCATCCGCCATGGCCTGCCGGACGGGAACCATGGTAGCTTCCACCAAATCCGCCGTCAGCTCGTTAAACTTGGCTCTAGTCAGTGTCATGTCCAGATGCTTGGGGCCGGTGGCGTCTGCCGTGATGAAGGGCAGGTTGATGTTGGAGGAGGTGACACCGGATAGCTCGATTTTGGCCTTTTCAGCCGCTTCCTTCAGGCGCTGCATGGCCATTTTGTCGGCGGAGAGGTCAATGCCGCTTTCGGCCTTGTAGGTGGAGACGATCCATTTTATTATGCGGTCGTCAAAATCGTCACCACCGAGGCGAGTGTTGCCGTTGGTGGCCAATACTTCCAGGACGCCGTCGCCAATATCCAGGATGGATACGTCAAACGTGCCGCCGCCTAAGTCGTATACCATGATTTTCTGCTCGGATTCTTTGTCAACGCCGTAGGCTAACGCGGCTGCCGTCGGCTCGTTGATAATGCGCAGCACTTCTAAACCGGCAATTTTGCCCGCGTCTTTGGTGGCCTGGCGCTGGCTATCGTTAAAATAGGCAGGTACGGTGATGACGGCCTGGGTTACTTCGCTGCCCAGATAGGCAGAAGCATCTGCCTTAATTTTTTGCAGAACCATGGCGGAGATTTCCTGCGGCGTGTAGGATTTGTCATCAATTTGCACTTTGTGGGTGGTGCCCATTTCGCGCTTGATGGAGATAATGGTTCGGTCGGGGTTGGTGATGGCCTGACGCTTGGCCGTGTTGCCTACCATACGCTCGCCGTTTTTGCCGAAGGCCACCACGGAAGGCGTGGTTCTTGCGCCTTCTGCGTTAGGTATAACAACCACTTCGCCGCCTTCCATGAAGGCGATGCAGGAGTTTGTTGTGCCAAGGTCAATACCTATAATTTTTCCCATACTGATAGTTCCTCCCAAAGTTTGAATGAAAATTTAGTTATAATAAGGTTAATTCGCAACTTTTACCATAGCATGGCGAACAATTTTGTCGCCTAGGCGCCAGCCTTTCTGGAACACCTCGACAACGGTGTTTTCGCCGATGTTTTCATCCTCAACATGCATAACCGCTTCATGGAGTGTGGGGTCAAAGGGGGCGTTGAGGGGGTTAATTTCCTCTAAGTTGATTTTTTCAGTAATGTCACGCATTTGCTTTTCCATTAAAAGTACGCCCTCGCGCACGCTTTCGGGGTTGCTGTCGGAATAGGAAACGGCCCGCTCAATGTTGTCAATCAGGGGCAAAAAGGCGGATACCGCCATGGCAAAGGCTTCGCTTAGCAACGCTTCCTTTTCCCTATTGCTTCTTTTGCGGTAGTTATCATACTCCGCGGCCAGACGAAGATAGTTTTCTTTTTCGGATGCAAGCTGGGCTTTGAGGGCTTCTAGCTCGGCAGTGCTGTCGATTGCCGTAGTTTCGCCGGCAGTTTCGGCGGTTTGCGCCTCCTCCGCCATTTGGGCTTCTGCTGCTTGCGCCACGTCGGCCTTTTGCACCTCTTCCGCCGCTTGCGCCGCTTCGGCCGCAGCCATGTCAGGCGTTTGTTCTTCGTTTTGTGCTATTTTTTCTTTATCAGGCATTAGTTAGGTTCCTCCCCTTGCTTTTCCCGCGTGGGCGGGGGTGTATTTTCGGGACGGTCTGTATCGTCTTCGTCAATGATATCTTGTAACATCCGAGTCAGCCCTTTGGCAAAGAAGGAAAGCCTTGCCGCAAGCCTTGGATAATGCATCCGGGTAGGACCGACAATGCCCACATAGCCGGTGTTTCCGCCGGCAAGGGGGCAACGAGCCACGATTAGGCTTGCTTCTTGGAGGGGTTTTGCAAGATTTTCGTTGCCGATGCGGAACACAACGGAGCTTGTCGTCGGCAGAGGAAGCCAGCTTGTGGCCGCGCTTTCGCCGAGAAAATCCAGCAGTTCCCTTGCTTTGCCCACGTCCTGATATTCGGGGTAGTCAAGCAGGTTTCCTTCGCCTTTGAGGCGAATGTCCTGCTCGTAAATTTCCATAGAAAGCTCTTTTAAGAAGTCAATGGCGGCAGCAAGCAGCTCCTTGGTGCCTTCTTCGGTGGTGCTTTCCAAAATCGTAATCTGCAAGGGTGTGATTTCCCCGGGGCGCGTGCCCGCGAGTACCCGGTTTAGCAAAGCGGCGAGGTCTTCGGCCTGCTGCCGGGGAACGGGATGGATCATCCGGTACAGCTTGTTGCGCACTACGCCGGCTCCTAAGACTACGACAAAGACAAAGGTGATATCGTCGCAGATGACAATGTCGATCCGGCGAATTTCCATCATGCCGTTTAGCTTTGTTGAAACGGTAATGGCGGTGTATCGCGTAAGAGCGGATAGGGCGCGGCTTGCTTCGTTTAATAAATGGTCCAGCTCGGGTGGGCTGAAATAAGAGGGGGAAAGCGACTGCTGCTGTGCCTGCAGAGCGCTTTGCACCGCTTCGGTGTCTTCTTTCGTAATATGATAAGCGTGCATCAGCTCATTTACATACAGGCGGTAGCCCTTGTGGGTGGGTACGCGGCCGGCAGAGGTGTGCGGCTGTTCTAAATACCCTTGTTCCAGCAGGACGGCCATTTCGTTTCGCAGCGTCGCGGTAGAGAGCCCCAGGTTCATATACTCGGCCAAAGCTTTGGAACTGATGGGCTCGGCCGTTTCGACGTAGAGATCTATAATGGCTTTTAGAATCTGCTTCTGTCGATTACTTACCATGGGTCACCCTCCCTTTAAGTATTAGCACTCATGAAGCATGAGTGCTAATACTAATGTACCACCTGTGAGAAAAAATGTCAAGCACAAAATGTAAAACCGAGCCGTTTGTTTACAAACATATTATGTACATTTTGGTGAAGAAAATAAACAAAGACGGGGCGAAAGAGAAACTTTCGCCCCGCCTGGGATTTAGTTGGATGTGCCCTTATTCTTTGGACTTTTTGGTGCGTCCTAGATCAATGGCAGCCGCTACGGAGATGAGAACAGCGACAAAGAGGCTTAAAAGCAAGTTGCCTAAGCGGTTTTCCTTCACGCCGGTTTCAGGCAGGGGATCCAGCGGGGTTTCGGGATCCACGATGATGACACCGCCGTCCTCCGTTGCGGGGGGTTCAGTTACGGGTTCCGTCTCGGGGGGCTCCAGCGGCGGCTGGGTATCGGTGATTTCCTCGGTTTCAGGCGCCGTGGTGGCGGGTGGTTCCTCCGTTGCGGGCGGCTCCGTTGCGGGCG
>DUUG01000255.1 GCA_012841675.1 Clostridiales bacterium | reverse complement strand
CTTGGAGCTGGTTTCTGCCTTAGCGGAAACGGGTTTTGACTCGGCTTTCGCGGCCGGTGTGGCGGGCATTCCAAAGCCGCCTGTTGCCAGCTTATGCTCCAATGCGTCCAGCCGGGCGGCTAATGCGGCCGGTTCGCCGCCTAAAACGGGGCGGGCAAGCGCCACAATACACATTTCCGCGCTGATTTGCCGGTTGGGGCTTCTCTGCAGGTCGGCCAAAGCCTGCTGTGCCGTCTGCACGGAATATAAAAGCCGGCCGGGGGAAAACTTCGGCAACAGCTCTTGCAAATCCTCACGGCTATACCCTTCTCCCAGCAACTCCACCTTGCTCTCCATATGGCAAATCAAAAGGTCCCTTAGCAGGCAGGACAGACGATCCATCACCGCCGCCGGTTCTGCGCCGGCACGATACTGCTCTCCAAACAGCGCAAGAGCAGAGCTCGCATCTCCCTTGCCGATGGCAAGAGCTAATTGTAACAGAGGACCGGCCGATACCATGCCGAGCACGGCGGATGTTGTTTCCGCATCTAATCTTACGCCGTTGCTCCCTGCCGCGGCCTGCTCAAGCAGGCTTAAAGCATTCCGCATAGCGCCGTCAGACGCATGGGCCAGCAAGGCCGCGCCGCCCGGTTCCAGCGGGATATTTTCCACCTGTGCAATGGCAAGAAGGCGTTTTGCAATCTTCCCCCTATCAATTCTATGGAAATCAAACCTCTGACACCGGGAGAGGATGGTGGCAGGCACCTTGTGCAGCTCGGTAGTGGCCAGCACGAACATTACATGGGAAGGCGGCTCTTCCAGAATTTTTAAAAACGCGTTGAAAGCACTCGTAGACAGCATATGCACTTCGTCAATAATATACACGCGCTTTCTCAGAAGCGAGGGAGAATATACCGCCTCATCCCGAAGCTCACGAATGTTGTTAACGCCAGTATACGTGGCCGCGTCAATCTCAATAACGTCGGTGGCAGAACCGTCGTTAATCGACAGGCAGGCCGGACACTTATTGCAGGGGTCCCCATGCTGGGGCAATTCACAGTTGATCGCCTTGGCCAAAATTCTAGCACAGGTAGTCTTGCCCGTTCCTCGGGTGCCGCAAAACAGGTAGGCATGGGACAGACGGCCTGCCTTGGCCTGTCCCTTTAAGGTGCGTGTAATATGCTCCTGCCCGATAACTTCGGCAAACTGCATAGGCCTCCATTTGCGGTATAGTGCTTGGTGCAAAAAGCATCCTCCTCCCCTTTTTTTAATAGCAAAAAAGCAAGGCATGAGAGCCATTGTGCGACCCGTTCTGCCCGGCGGTCTGCGGCACACAGCAGACACTGCTTAATGCTGCTCGGTTCCCCGCCTGACATGGTTCGCAGGCTGCCGTTGCGCAGGACCGGACACAACAGGGCCGCACAATACCGCCCATGCTTTGCTTCTTATCTAGTATATCATAAGAATCCGCCGATTGCAAGGGTTGGCTTATTATCTTCGGCGGATTTTAGCCTTAAACACATGCAAAACATGTATTTTGTGCTTTTATGAAATATATACACATTTTTGTTCGAAACAAACATAAAAACCCCTTTTTAACTAAAAACGTTTTCACGATTTCCACTTTTCTTTCATTGACTTTTTCTATAATTTTGTTATACTGAAACAAATCTAAAAAGGGGGAATTAGCATGGTTCTTCCTATTGAAACCATTCTAGCAAATTTGTCAAGACGAGGCTTTGTGGCCGAATATTACGAAACAAAGGAAGACGCTTTACAAGGTATTATGGCCCAAATCAGCCCTTCCGAAACCGTCGGCATCGGCGGTTCTATGACTGTTAAAGAGCTTGGGCTATTTGACGAGCTGACAAAGCAAGGCAATACGATCTTTTGGCACTGGACAGATAAATCGGGGCAGGACGTGCGCCCGAAGGCGCTATTGTCCGATGTGTATTTTTGCAGTGCCAATGCTCTGATGGATTCGGGCGAACCTGTGGTTATCGACGGAGGCGGCAACCGTGCGGCCGCCATGTTCTACGGCCCGAAGCGGTGTTTTATCGTCTGCGGGGTCAATAAACTGGTGCATGGATATGATGCGGCTATTGAGCGGATCAAAAATGTCGCCTGTCCGCAAAATGCCCGGCGGCTAAACATGAAAACGCCCTGTGCCATTACTGACAAATGCACCGAATGTGGTCCCAAACAGCGCATGTGCCGCGTAACCGTCCGCTATTCCTACCCCATGACCAACCGGGAAACCCATGTGGTGCTTATTAACGAAAAGCTAGGTTTCTAACCTGCCGGAAATATAAAAGCGCTAAATCCGGAGAAAGTGAGAGGATACAGATGAATCTAGTAAAAAACGGCACTTCCCCGTACCAAATTATCCTGCCTGTGAACGCAGCCCCCGCGGAACGGTACGCCGCATCCGAACTTTCGCATTTTCTAGCCCGGATGACCGGAGTAGAGCTTCCCGTATACGGTGAGCATATGCCCAAAATGGGGCCTGAGGTTTTAATCGGCCACAGCCGCCGTACCGAGGCCCTCGGTTTGGAAACCCAAAACTTAGGCGAGGAAGCGTATAGTATCGCCGTCAAAGACGGAAACCTGGTAATTATCGGCGGCAGCCCGAGAGGGACATTGTACGGCGTCTATGGTTTTCTGCAGGATGTTTTAGGTTTTCGCTTTTTTGCCCCCGGCTGCACAAAAGTGCCGAAATCCTCTGATATCACCCTGGACCCCGCTCTCTACCTGCACGACGAGCCGGACTTTAAATATCGCGAGTCCAACTATTACCATATTCTAGATGGCGCCACCGCCGCCCGTATGCGGCAAAACGGTGCTATTAGCCGCCTGAAAGAGGAACACGGCGGGAAGCATGCCTACGTGCCGGGCTACTATGTGCATACCTTTGTTACGATGCTGCCGCCCGAGGAATATTACGAAGAGCATCCTGAGTATTTTGCCTTGGTAAACGGCAAGCGCACCAACGAGCCCCATGGCAAGGTTTGCATGACCAATCCAGACGTTTTGAAAATCTGTACGGAAAAGGCTTTGGCCGCCCTGCGCGCCCATCCCGAAGCAACGATTATCTCCATTTCCCAAAACGACGGCATGGACCCCTGCGAATGCGAGGAATGCCAGAAAGTAGTGGCATACGAAGGAAGCGAATCAGGCTCGATTCTGCACTTTGTCAATGCCGTGGCCGACGCCGTTGCCGCCGAATTCCCTCATGTAATGGTGGATACGCTGGCCTATGTGTATTCCTCCAAGCCGCCTTTGCATGTGAAACCGCGCCCCAACGTGCAAATTCGGCTTTGCTCATACGAGTGCTGCTTTACCCATCCCATGGGAACGTGCGATTTGATGCCCAATAACGCCCGCCATATAAGGGAGCATAGCAAATTCGCAGAAGAGATTGTCGGCTGGGGAAAGCTGACGAACCGCCTTGCGATTTGGGATTATGTGGTTGACTTTGAGTTTTACAACCAAATGCACCCCAATCTGCATGTTCTTGGCCCGAATATGCGCTTTTTAAAGGAACACAATGTATACAGCGTGTTCTGCGAAAGCCAGGGGCAAGGCGCCGGCGGCGAATTTGCCGAGCTGCGGGCGTATCTTCTCACAAGGCTTATGTGGGATGTGAATTTTGATACGGATGTCGGAATTCAAGAATTTTGCGACGAATGGTTCGGCCCGGCTTCGGAGTTCATACAGGAGTATATCGCCATGATTACCGACGCCGTTCTGAAAAGCGGATGGCATCTGAACTTGTTTGATAATCCCAACGCCCCGTATGTAACCCCCGCCCTGCTGGAAAAGGCCGACGAGTTGTTTGACAAGGCCGAAGCCGCCGTGGCGGACGACACGGTACGGCTGCAGCGCGTTCGGAAAGAGCGGCTTGCCGTCCGGTTTGCGAAGTTTTTCTTCCCCGGACTTGTTTCCGACCGGGAGGCGGAAGTGGAAGCGTATATGGCCGACGCTGCTTCCCTCGGTGTTACCAGATTCAGCGCCAAATGGGGCCGGGAAAACGTCCGCCGGCTTGCTCTGCGGGGCATGTGGCCGCCCCACGCCGACGATATGACCGTTATACCCGACAGGTAATCCTAAGGAGGATATGCATATACAAACCCTGATATTAAACGGTTCTCCACGCCGAAACGGCGATTGCGCCGCTTTGATTGGGGAGATGCAGAAGTATTTGGAGGGGCACGTTCGGATGTGCTCTTCCTATTACGACGGCATTTCCCCTTGCATTGACTGCCGGTACTGCAAAACACATGCAGGCTGCGCCATCACAGACGGAATGCAGGAGATTTACGACTGCTTAGCTTCCTATGATAACGTGATTTTGGCTTCGCCCGTCCACTATTCCGAGCTTTCCGGCTCTCTGCTTGGGATGCTAAGCCGCCTGCAAACGTATTTTTGCCAGCGGCATTTTCGGGGCGAAACGCCAAATCTTCCGAAAAAGAACGGGGTTTTGATTCTGTCCGGTGCGCAAAAAGGCACAGAAACGCGCGCCCGATCCACAGCCAATATTCTGTTTCGCGAAATGAACGTTGCGCCGGTGGCCTTTGTCTTCTCCGGCAACACGGATTTCGTGCCGGCGGCGGCAGACAGAGCTGCTTTATCGGAAGCAAAAAAAGCGGCCCTTCTCTTAAACTCCCTCTACCAACAGAAAACCGCGGAAAGGATGGAATTAGATGCTGAAACCAGGCGATAAGGCCCCTGCCTTTACCCTTCCCGATCAGAACGGAAATGCTGTTTCTCTTTCTGATTTTTTGGGCAAGCGGGTGGTTCTCTATTTCTACCCCAGGGATAACACCCCCGGCTGCACACGGCAGGCGTGTGCTTTTAAGGAAGCGTATGACGATTTTCACCGGGAAGATGTAGTCGTCATCGGCATCAGCAAGGACAGCTCCGCGTCGCATCGCCGCTTTGCGGAGAAGTATGCGCTTCCCTTTCTGCTTCTGGCAGACCCTTCCAGAGCCACGCTAGAGGCGTACGGCGTTGTAAAGGAAAAAACCATGTATGGCAAACCCGTTAAGGGAACCTCCCGCACAACCTTTGTCATTGACCAAAACGGTGTGGTTGAAGCCGTGTTTCCGGACGTAAGCCCCGACCAAAATGCGTATGAAGTTCTTTCCTATTTAACTGACAACGCTTAAGATAACGCTTAATTT
This sequence comes from Clostridiales bacterium, assembly GCA_012841675.1. Lineage (GTDB taxonomy): Bacteria > Bacillota > Clostridia > Oscillospirales > QAMX01 > DUUG01. Next base: position 1 of record DUUG01000255.1, on the reverse strand, counting down.
T
>DUUG01000254.1 GCA_012841675.1 Clostridiales bacterium | reverse complement strand
GATACCGATATATTCAGCCCGCACCGGTACGTAAAACACGCACATACATACGCAAAGCATAAGCGCAAAAAACGCCGCTCGCCAAGCCATAGTTTTCACCCGATGATGGGGTCGCATGCGCCTTGTATTTTCCATTGCCGATATCTCTCTCCTTTTCGCTCTGTAAAGTGTATCACATTACACCCTTGCAACGCCGGAATTTCGAGCCGCTTGCGCCACCGCCGCAGCCACAGCCGGAACAACCGCCTTATCTAGGCAATCCGGGAGAATCCTTTGCGGTGAAAGCACCTCGTTTGGCACGCAATTGGCCAGTGCCTCCACTGCGGCATGGCGCATTTCCTGGTTGATAACCGAAGCGCGCACATCGAGCGCACCGCGGAATACGCCTGGGAAGGCAAGCAGGTTGTTGATTTGGTTGGGGAAATCCGATCGCCCCGTTCCCACAATATATGCCCCTGCAGCCAAAGCCTCGTCGGGTAAAATCTCCGGCGTGGGGTTCGCCATGGCAAATACAATGGCTTTTTCCGCCATAGTAGCAACCATTTCCTTGGTCAAAGCACCGGGGCCCGACACACCAATGAACACATCTGCCCCTGCGATGACATCGCTTAGGGAACCGGTCAGCATCTTTCGGTTTGTCCGTTGTGCCATGGCTTCCTGGGCAGGATTGTTGCTGGGCGCACCAGCATAAATTGCGCCGGAACGGTCGCAAAGGGTCAAATTGCGGTAGCCAAGAGAAAGCAGCAGCTCGGCAATGGCAAGCCCTGCCGCCCCTGCCCCGTTTATGACAAGGTGCACCGATTCTTTGGATTTTCCCGCAAGCCGCAAGGCGTTTTGCAAAGCCGCGGCCACAACAATGGCCGTTCCGTGCTGGTCATCGTGAAACACGGGAATATCACAAAGGGCCTGCAATTTTTTCTCAATTTCAAAGCAACGGGGAGCAGAAATATCCTCCAGATTGATCCCGCCGAAGCTTCCGGCCAGTAAAGCAATTGTCTTTACAATCTCATCCGTGTCTTTGGTGCGCAGGCATAGGGGGATCGCATCAATATTGGCAAACTGTTTGAACAAAAGGCACTTGCCTTCCATTACCGGCATGCCCGCTTCCGGGCCGATATCGCCCAAGCCAAGCACAGCAGTGCCGTCGGTTATCACGGCCACCGTGTTATGCCTTCTGGTATATTTATAAGAAAGCGCCGGATCGGCGGCAATGGCCCGACAAGGTTCGGCCACACCGGGTGTATAGGCAACGGACAGATCTTCTCTTGTATTTGCCGGCGCACGCAACGCAATTTCCAGCTTGCCGCCCCACTGTTCGTGGAGCGCAAGCGATTTTTCTTTTAATGTCATGTAAGCTACATTCCTTTACAGGCGGTTTCAGGCCGTTAAACAAGCTGCGCCTGATACAGCTCGTTCCAGCGGGCAAACCTTGCACGCAGGCGCTCTGTTCCTACTGCATTCGGGGTATGGATTTTTCCTGTTCCGGCAGGAACGCAAAGAGAGCTAATAGCGCCGGCGGCCTTGCGAGCCATATACACAGCACCCAGCAAAGAGGCATGCTCATGGGTGTTTTCGCAAAGCGGAATTCCAAACAGATCCGCCGCCATATTGAGCCAGAACGGCGAAAACACAATGCCGCCCGAAACGCTGATTTCCGTCGGAACGCTGCCGGAAGCGGCGGTCAGCCCCGTATAGTTTTGATAGAGGTTAAAAAGCACGCCTTCCAAAACGGCATAGTACAGATGAGCCGCACTGTGGTTGCCTGAAAGCGCGGCAAATTCACCCCGTCGTCCATCCTGCCAGCCGGGGCTTCGTTCGCCGAATAAAAACGGAAGGAAAAAGGGAGCTTCCGGGCCGTCGACATCCGAAACGGCCGTCTCGGCTAACGCATCCAGCTCTTTGTAGGACCGGGCGTTCAAAAGCACCTCTTTGGCAAACCATTTCACGCAGTTGCCGGCACCAGACGTGGCGGCCCCTGCAATATACCGGTTTTCCCCGCCGTAATAGCACCATGTGGAGGGTTTTTCCATCACCGCAGGCTTATCCGCGCCCATGCGAAGGGCACCGCTTGTGCCCACGGAAAGGGTCATCACGCCGCCGGACAGTCCGCCGGCACTGATGTGGTTTAAGCCGCCGTCCGGCCCGCAGGCGCAAACGGGGGTTCCCTCGGGAAGACCCAACTCTTTTGCGGCAAAGGCCGAAAGCCCCGCCCCCTCTCCCGGCTCCACCGGAACGGAGAGCATATCGGCAGAAATACCGGCCATCTGGAGGATTTCCTCATCGTATTGCTTTGTTTTCAGGTTTAAAAAGCCGCTGCCGGAGGCAAGGGAGGCAGAAACCATATGCTTTCCGGTCAACACGTATGTAACGTATTCACCTAAGCCGGAAAGGCGTTTGGTTTCGGCGGGCACATCCCCGGATTCGCGCAAATGCATCCACTTCCAGAGGTTGTACATACTGTGTATAACGCAGCCGGAGGACTGGTACAGCTTGTTTGCCAACTGCAAATCGGCGCGGTATTTGGCAACAGTGGGTGCGGCAGACGTGTCTGCCCAAGTGAGAACTCGAGTCAGCGGACGGCTGTTTTCATCAAGAAGCAGCAGACTGTGCCAAATGGAAGAAAGCCCGATGGCTCGTATGGCCGGGCTTCCGTTTTCTTCTAATAGGGCCCGTCCGCAGGCAAGAGTGGCACTTACAGCCGCATCGGCATCAATTGTGGTTACGTTGGCATCCTCCGGCGCATATTCCGCCATCTTGACGGCCACGACACCTTCTCCTTCTTTCCAAAGCATGGCTTTGGCCGCCGAGGTGCTGGCCTCCAAACCCAGAATATACATATTTTTCTCCTTTTATGCAAAGTAACAGCCGCAGGCAGAGTGTTTCGGCTCTGCCTGCGGCAAAATAGGCCTAAACGCCCGAATAAGCGGCAAAACCACCGTCTACCGGAACAACAACGCCGTTGACAAAGCCGGACGAAGCATCGTCGGCCAGCCAGAGAAGTGTTCCTGCCAGGTCTTCCGGCGTGCCAAAGCGGCCCTGCGGCGTATGGGCAAGGATTTTTTCCGCCCGGGGGCTTAAGCTGCCGTCTTCTTTAATCAGAAGGGTG
>DUUG01000253.1 GCA_012841675.1 Clostridiales bacterium | reverse complement strand
GAAGCTACACGGCCGTGCCCCTCCGCCAAGGCACGGCCGATTTATACATTCCGTCGCCCGAATGCGAGGGCTTTTTTACTGTTGTTCCAGCGATCGGCCTAACGCTTTTGCCACTACAAGGTAATTGTCCGTCAAAATGGTATCAAAGCCCATTTCGACAAAGTGCCTTGCCTCCTCGCCTTCGTTGGCCCAGAATATATTGCAGCAGATGCCGTGGTCGTGGGCTTTCTCGATCATCTCAGGCGTGACAAACCCTTTGGTAAACTGCGCCTTGTGGCATTTGTACTCGATGGCCTTCTCCACCATGGTAAAATCCGACACACCGCCAAGACAGCACCGTTTCAAGTCGGGGGCTAGCTTTATGGCCGTTTTCAAAACATCCACGTCGCCGGCGATGTAGCAATGGTCTTCACAGCCATATTTCCGGATCAGGCCAACGATTTCGGCAAACGCCACAGGGTCGTATTCCTCCGACTTCGGCTCGTTCCAGTCGACGGAGGCATAAACGTGGATGTTCATAACCGTTCGCTTGGCAAAATGGAAAAACACTTCCTCCAGCAGAGGAATCTTCGTGCCGGCATAGGCAGGGCTACATTTTACGCCTGCATCGGCCGGCCGGATTTCTTCCAAAGTCAGCGCATTGACGGCTCCCGTTCGGTCGGTGGTGCGGTCAATGGTCGGGTCATGGCAGACAACAAGCGCCCCGTCGGCAGTTGTCCGCACGTCAAATTCAATTTCGTCCGCCCCCATGGCAATGGCATATGCAAAGCCCGGCAAGGTGTTTTCCGGGGCGGCGGCCGGAATGCCTCGATGGGCACAGATTCTCGGATACGATATTTCCTCCTCCGGCGCAGACAGGGGCAGCCGAATCCAATCCTTTTTCATACAAACCCTCCTTACATTTTTTCCCATTATAGCACCGGAAACGCTGTGCGTAAATCAAATCTAGTTTTTTAGGATCAAACCGTACCATTTGCCTTCCCTAAGGGCAGGCCCTATCATGTTCCTTGGTGGCAAGACATAGATTAGGCATAGAAAACTTTTAAGGTGTTTTCGAAAAACCACACTTGGCCGCTTTTGCGGCAGATTGGAGGATTTGTATGCCAGTTGTCCCATATCGCCGCCAAGACGCCGTTGCCTATGCGTTGCAGTGGGCATTAAGCTATAACCCCGCCTACTATAATTTCAGCAACTTAGGCGGAGATTGCACCAATTTCATATCCCAATGCGTGTTCGCCGGGGCCGGGGTTATGAATTTCACTCCCAACACGGGATGGTATTTCCTCTCTTTAAACAACCGAGCCCCTGCTTGGACGGGAGTGGAGGAATTTTACAGGTTTATGACCACCAACCGGGGCGCCGGCCCCTTTGCCGAAGCGGTACCTTTATACAAGGTCGAGCCGGGGGATGTGTTCCAGCTAAACTTCAACCGGCCCCGTTTTGGCCATTCCCTGCTTGTTTGTGAGATTATCGGCGGCTCTTTTTCCAGTCCGGCGGAATTTAACCCAAGCCGGGTTTTAATCTCCACCCATACGGACAATGCCCGCCTCCGCCCCCTTTCCTCTTACTACTGGCACGATATTCGGCTTGTCCATTTCCTGGGCGTTCGCCGTTGGTAATCTTGTCTTTCCCTGATTTTTCCGTTATACTTATCTTATATGATCACGCCGCCATAAGGCGACCACAACACAGGAGGCAATTCCATGGACATAAAGAAACCGGTGCGCGGTTCTTCCCCTGTTCCTGACCATATTATGCAGAGCTTTCCCGGCGATCCCAAACACGAAATCGCCGTAACCTGGCGCACTTCTACGGACGTTTCGGAAGGATATCTCACTTTTCAGGCGGTCTGGGGCGGCCCTGTCCGGAAAGTAAAGGCCGTTTCCCGCATTTTTAAAAGCGATATCGACGAAAGCTATATCCATACGGCCATCGCAAACGATCTCACCCCCGGCACCAAGTATACATACTCCGTGGGCACCGACGAATACAACAAGGGCGAATACACCTTTGAAACCGAGCCGGAGCATTGCGAACGTTTCCGCTTCCTTGTGGTGGCGGATCAGCAGAACGATACGCCCACCTGCCGCCCGGATTATGAACCTTTCCGCAGAGCAGTGCAGCTTGCCCTCAAGCGGCACCCCGGCTGCCGCTTTATTTTTACCATCGGCGACAACGTGGGTGACGGGCAGAACGAACACCAGTGGAACGGCTATTTCCACGGTTTGCAGGGCATTGCCGAAAATATCCCCCTGATGATGACCACCGGCAACCACGACAACCGGGGCTGGAAAACCTATGACCCCGGCAACCGTACGGGCAAATTCTACTTGCAGCATGCCGATTTTTTTGATACGCAGTTTGCTTTGGCCTATCCCCGAAACGGTTTTGAAGGCTACGAAACGGAAAACTACTCTTTTGACTACGGCAACGTGCATTTTACCGTGCTTGGCATTAATGAGTTTGAGAAAGTGGCCCAGTGGGCGAAAGATGATTTAGCCGCCAGCGACAAGCGGTGGAAGATCGCCTCTTTCCACTTCCCCCTGTTTGCCGTCCAGCCGGAAGCGGTGACCGGTCTGTACCAGGGCCGCATTGATCTTGCCGTGGAAGAAGGCGGGGCCGACCTTTGCTTTGCCGGGCACGAGCATTCTCTGGCCCGGACGTTCCCCATGAAGAATTTCGAGATGTTTGATAAGCCTTCCGAGGGCGTTGTCCACTACATCATGGGCAACACCGGTGAAAACGTCTACTGCTCTAACGCGCGGAAAATCTGGCACCCCTATTTCTACCCCCAAGAGGAGAAAAACTGCCAGTATTCCATCGTAGATGTAACCCCCGACACGTTGACCATTACGGCCTACTTAGACGACGGGCGCTTAATTGACCGGCTTGTCATCGACAAGAAAAACGATCGGATCGACCCGCCCGCGCCGGCGCCCATCTACCACAAAACCAAGATGGCCTTTAAGGGCGAGCTGTTGGAAATGCCCACTCGGGGCACCTACGCGCACAACAAAGAAGGCCAATGGTTTGTTCCCTTCGGGCAGGTGGCTTTGGGCCTTGGCGCCCTTTCCGAGAAAAAGCCCGGGCAGGTTAAAATCGGCATGTACGGCAAGGAAGCGACCTTTACGGAAGGCTCCGACGTGGCCGAAACGCCGGACGGTCCGCTCACCCTGTCGGCGCCCGTTTACCGGGGCGACCGGGGACATTTGTATATGCCCCTGGATGATATAATGCAATTTTTTGATATGCAATACGTTTACGCCGCCCGCAACAATATCCTTGTCTTCGATTACAAGGACGATTGGCCCGTTGTGCCCCAGCCGTAAACGAACGTTATAGAAATCCAATCCATGGAAAATACTAAAGAAAACTCTTTGGTTTTCTGGAAAGATCCTGTTCAAAGGAGGAAGAGCGCTTGCTCTTACACGTCAACCGGCCATCCATCAAATATAACCACAGCCTATTGACCCTTTCCGCCTCTATCTTGCGGCATTACCGGGCGAAAACGGGCCATAAAACTTTACCTTTGGCGGACAGGCTGTTGCGCACTTACTATCGCAACGTGGTTCTGCTGGTATTTGACGGAATGGGCACCGCCGCTTTGGAAGCGCATCTGCCTGAAAGCGCCTTCCTTCGCCGCCATATGCAAGCAAGCCTTTCCTCCGTTTTCCCGCCTACCACCACCGCCGCCACCGTCACCTTAGAATCGGGGCTTTCCCCGGCAGAGCACGGATGGCTTGGGTGGAAACTCTTTTTCCCCGAAATCGGCGATAATGTAAACCTGTTTCCCAACACCCTGCCCCAATCGGAAGGAGCCCCCGCCGCCGATTTTCATGTGGCAAAGCGATACCTGCCGTATACGACTTTATTCGAAAAAATCCAAACCGCCGACCCCTTTGTGCAGATCGGCCATGTGTCTCCCTTTGGGCTGAAAAAGATTGAAAACGTGTCTGAGCTTTGTGAAGCCGTATCGTATTTCTGTGACTTGCCGAGCCGGCACTATATCTACGGCTACTGGCCCCAGCCTGACATGGATATGCATACCCATGGCGTCTACTCTCCCGAGGCAGCCGCCATCATCCGCGACATTGACGAACAGGTGGAAAAGCTTTGCAAGGGTCTGTCGGATACTCTGGTGATGATCACCGCCGATCACGGGCTTACTAACGTTTCGTGGCGGTTCCTGCCCGACTATCCCGACATTATGGCGTGTTTGTCCCAAATGCCCTCCATAGAAGCAAGAGCCATGGCATTTTTTGCAAAACCCGGCATGGAGAAAGCCTTTGAAGCAGCTTTCTTATCCCATTTTGGCGACGATTTTATCCTGCTTCCGTCCCAGGAGGCTTACGAAAGCGGCCTGTTCGGGCCGGGAACGCCCCATCCCCGAACCAAAAACTTCCTCGGCAATTATCTGGCCCTTGCCACGGGGCACACGGCGCTGGAAGCCGCCAGTTATACGGGGCAAAAACTGCTCCGCGCCGCCCACGCAGGGCTTACGCCGGAGGAGCTTTTGGTGCCGTTCTGCTGTTATGAAGCACCTTTTCAGATATAAAAAATAAGGAGGGCAACCCCATGCGCCTGCATATTATCCGCCACGGAGACCCCGATTATCAAAATGACAGTTTAACCCCTCGCGGCCAACAGGAGGCCGAAGCCCTTGTTTCCAGGCTGGCGGCTTTGCCGCTGACGGCCATCTATTCCTCTCCCTTGGGCCGCGCTAAGAAAACGGCCGAACCGACGGCCAAAAACCTTGAACTGCCTATTAACGTTCTTACATGGGCAAGGGAGGTGGAGCTTCCTACTGTGGAGCCCGGCACCGACCTGCTTTCCAAAAAAGTAGTCGTTTGGAATCTGCCACCCCATATGCTCAAAGAATGTGAGCAGCAGGAGGGCGGATGGATGAACGCGCCCGTGTTAAGCCCGCCCAAAGCGGCCCTTGCCTTCGACGAAATCCGAGCCGGATGGCGGGACTTGGTAGGGCAGTTTGGCGTATTCGAAAAAGATGGCCACTGGTTTACCACAAAAAAGCTGCCTGCTTCGGATATAGCGCTGTTTTGCCACCACGGGCTGGGGCTTGCCTTGCTCTCGGTTTTAATGGAGGTTCCGGCCACCTTACTTTGGCGTTCCATGTGGCTTGCCCCCGCTTCCGTTACAACCGTTTTGTTTGAGCAAATGGGCCAATCACAAGTCAACCTCCGCATAACATCTGTCGGTGACACGGGGCATCTACATAAGGCAGGGCTTTCTTATAATCCGGCCGGCCTTTGTTATAACGCAAGGTAAATTTTCGCATAGCCCCTTATGGGGCAAAAAGGAGAAAACATGACGGTTAAAACACTGCCCAATGGCGTTCGGCTGGCCGTTTTGCAAATGCCTGCCGTAAGAAGCGTTTCCTTTGGCATTTGGATCCGAAGCGGTACCGGGCACGAGCCGCCGGAGGCCAACGGCGCTTCCCATTTTATTGAGCATATGCTGTTTAAAGGCACGAAAAACTACTCCGCCGCCGAGCTGGCCGACCGAATGGACCTTTTAGGCGGCGAAATCAACGCCTTTACCACCAAAGAATGCACCTGCTACTACGGCCGGGTGCTGGATGTAAAGCTGGCGGAAACGGCAAGGTTGCTGGCGGATATGCTGTTTGAAAGCACCTTCGACGAGGACAGTGTCAAGCTGGAGCGGGGCGTTATCGTCGAGGAAATCGGCATGTACGAGGACTCGCCGGACGATTTGGCGGTGGAAAAGCTGCTTCTGGGCGTGTACCGGGATACCCCCCTAGGCCGCCCGATTCTGGGCAAAAAGGAAACCCTTGCCAACATGACCGGGGCATTCTTAAAAGACTACTGCCACAGCCACTATGTGGGCGAAAACACGGTTATCGCTGTGGCCGGAAACTGCAAGGAAGAGGCATTGGCGGAAATGGAAGCGCTCTTTTCCCGTCTGCCCGCCCAAAAGGGGCCGAACCCCGGCGTTGCCTCCTATCAGACAACGCTTTCCACCGTGGAAAAACCCACCGAGCAAAGCCACATCGCCCTATGTTTTCCCAGCATTGCCATTGGCGACCCGCGGCGCTACGGCGTGCAGTTGCTTTCCAACCTGCTGGGCGGAAGCATGTCGTCGCGGCTGTTTCAGCGCATTCGCGAGCAGCTGGGTCTTTGCTATTCGGTGTATACCTTCCAAAGCTCTCATATGGATACGGGCATATTTGGCATCTATCTGGGCACCGGCCGGGAAACCGAGCAGCAGGCCATGACAGAAGTCGGAAACGAGCTGCGCCGGATGGTAAAAGACGGTGTCACCGATAACGAGCTATATCGCAGCAAGGAGCAGGTGAAAACGGGCATGCTCATGGCGCTGGAGTCCACCTCCTCCCGTATGAACCATATCGGCAAGGGGCTTTTGCTACAAAACCGCGTGCTTTCGCCGGAGGAAATTGCCGCTTCCTACGAAAGAGTTACTAAGGAGGACATTCAAACGCTGGCCGAAACCATTTTTGATATGGACAAAGCCTCTCTTTCGTTGGTTACACAGAAGGGAAATGCCCAAGCCCATCTGGATTGGCTTAAGGGGTAATGTTAAGCCGGTGCTTTGCAATGTGTTCGAACTGTCAAACGGCTTCTGCGCCTGTCCTTAATGAAGTGTGCAACAATCGCAAAAAATACCCGCCGAAGGGGCTTCCTCGGCGGGGAT
>DUUG01000252.1 GCA_012841675.1 Clostridiales bacterium | reverse complement strand
TATTTCTGTGGCTTACGGGGGTATCGCTGGTGGCGGTGGTTGTTTCTCTCGCAGGCAGCAAGGTGGTTGGAAACAGACGCAAGGAAACATAGATTCCATTAGGGACGCCTTTGTAACGGAAGGCGCCCCTTGTTTTTGGCATAGGAATATGAGCAGAAATGGAAAAAGAAAGTCCTCGATTTGGGTTTTATCCTAAATCGAGGACTTGATTTACCTTGCATCTCTCATGTAAATGACGTAATCTCTCTTAATAAGCATAAGGCCGGAGTTTTTCAATCCCATACTTCCCAAAATGCCTGTAATAGCCAGCTCCGCTTTATTGACTTGCATTTTCAGGTAGTTTTCGTCCGTATCGAGCAGTTTTCCATGAAATTTAACGGGCGCATACCCTGCATCCCGAAAACTGCCGGCAAAGGAAACCAGCACCTCTACATCTTTTCCGATAAACTCTCTCTCCATAGTGTCCTCCTAATTTTCAGAAATAAGCCCCGGAGAAAGGGCTTTCTTGCGAAGGGCTTCCTCCGGGGGGGTTATTACTTCTTATGGTGGCGAATAAGGCCGGCCAGCTTGACAAGCTCCAGCACGGGCAGCGGCACAAAGGCCAGCAGCACGGCGTATACATACAGCCGGGCAGGCAGCATGATAAGCCCGAAAATCGAGGCAAGCGGCGGTATAAACACAACCGCTATGATCATGACAAAGGAAATGAAAGCAAAGCGGTTTAGTTTTCCGTTGGAAAACGGCCCGATGGCAAACAGCGAGTGGCCGGAACGCATGTTAAACGAATGGACTACCTGTGTTAACGAAAGGATGAAGAAAGCCATGGTGCGCCCTGCGGCAAGGTCGCCGGTGGTTTTCCAGCCGATTAGGAAGCCAATTAACGTCAACAGGGCGAACATTGCCCCCTGCCAGATAATCTGGAGGCCGTAGCCATGGGCGAAGATGCCTTCGGTTTTGGGTTTGGGTTTTCTGCGCATGACATCCTTTTCTACCGGCTCCATGCCAAGGGCGATAGCGGGCAGGCTGTCTGTGACTAGGTTAATCCAGAGCAGCTGCATGGGGAGAAGGGGGGATTTCCGCCAAATCAGCATGGCAAAAAACACGGTTAAAATTTCGCCGACGTTGGTGCCCAGCAGGAAGCCGACGACTTTTTTAATGTTGTCAAAGATGCCACGGCCTTGACGAACGGCTTCCACGATGGTGGCGAAGTTGTCGTCGGTCAAGGTCATATCGGCCGCCCCTTTGGCCACGTCGGTGCCCGTTATACCCATGGCACAGCCGATGTCGGCGGCTTTTAATGCAGGCGCGTCGTTGACGCCGTCGCCGGTCATGGCCACAACTTGGCCTTTCTTCTGCCAAGCGCGCACAATGCGGATTTTGTCAGAGGGGGAAACCCGGGCGTAGACAGAGATGGAGGAAACGCGCTCGGCAAGCTCTTCCTCGCTCATGGCGGCAAGCTCTGTGCCGGTGACGGCGCTGTCGCCTTCTTCCAAAATGCCCAGCTCTTTGGCGATGGCGGAGGCGGTGAGCACATGGTCGCCGGTAATCATGACGGGTTTAATCCCCGCCATCCGGCAGAGGGAAACGGCCTCTTTGGCCTCCTCCCGGGGCGGGTCGATCATGCCGACGATGCCGAGGAAGGTTAAATTGTTTTCCAGCTCGTCAGGCGTTACTTCGGCAGGAACGGAGGGAATTTCCTTATAGGCCACAGCCAGAATGCGCAGGGCTTTGGCGCTTAGTTCGTCAGCCACCTGCCCCACCTTTTCCGTCACGCCGGATGGGCAGCGGCCGGTTAAAACGTCGAACGCGCCTTTGACAAGTACGACGGTTTTCCCCTCCATGTTGTGCACGGTTGTCATGAGTTTCCGGTCGGAATCGAAGGGGATTTCCGCAAGGCGGGGGTTTTCCCTATCTAAGGTGTCCTTATCTAAACCAGCTTTTAGCGCCGCGGCGACAATGGCCGTTTCCGTCGGGTCGCCTATGTGGCGCTCGTTGCCTTCTTCTATGGTCACCTTGCCGTCACAGCACAAGGTGGCCAGGCGCAGCAGGTTGATAGCGGGGGCCGGGTTTTCCGCCAAGACGGTCAACGTGTCGGTGGAAGCGTCAAAAGCGTGGGTCAGCGTCATGCGGTTTTGGGTTAACGTGCCCGTTTTATCCGAGCAGATAACCGAGGCGCTGCCCAAGGTTTCCACGGCGGGCAAACGGCGGATGATGGCATTGTGTTTGACCATCTGCTGTACGCCGATGGCAAGTATAATCGTCACAATGGCCGGCAGGCCTTCAGGGATGGCCGAAACCGCCAAGGAAACAGAGGTCATGAAAATATCCAGAAGGCGCATATCGGACAGCAGACCGATGACGAAAATCACAGCACAGGCGCCCAGCGCCACAAGACCCAGATACTTGCCCATAGAGGCAAGCTTTTGCTGCAGGGGGGTCTGGCTGTCTTCCTCCCCGGCCAGAAGGTCGGCGATTTTGCCCATTTCTGTGTCCATACCCGTGCCCGTGACAACGGCGGTGGCGCGGCCGTACACAATGCCGCAGCCGGAGTAGACCATGTTATGTCTGTCGCCTAAGGGAGCGTCCGGCTCTACTTGCGCCTGGGCGTCTTTATCCGCCGGAACGGATTCGCCGGTTAGGGCGGATTCCTCCGATTTTAAGCTGGAAGAATGTATAAGCCGCGCGTCGGCCGGGACGAAATCGCCGGCTTCCAGAAGGATAATGTCACCGGGAACTAGCAGTGCCGCGTCGATGACAGATACCTTCCCGTCACGAAGCACTCTGGCATGGGGTGCGGACAGGTTTTTCAGCGCATCGAGGACCTTTTCGGCCTTGTTTTCCTGCGCCACACCCATAACGGCGTTGATAATGACAATAAGCAGGATGAGAATCGGCTCGATAAAGCCGTGTTTCTCAATAATCGCCACCCCAAAGGAAATCAAGGAAGCGGCGATCAAAATGATAATCATCACATCTTTAAACTGATCGAAAAATCGCTCTAATGTAGATTTTTTCTTTTTTTCGTCCAGTTGGTTTTCGCCGTATTTTGTGATGAGCACCTGTACCTGCTTGGTTGTCAGGCCGGTTTCCGGATTCGTATGCAAGGCTTGCAAAACTTCGGATAATGGTGCGTGGCGGTGTGTCAGAAGAATCCCCCCTATTAGAAATGTTTTCCATAGGTTTATTGTATCATAAAAAAAGAATTTTACACAAGAACGGCATAAGCATTTATGCGGGGGTTTTGTTGGGTTCCAAGCGGGTTTGGGTTAGGTTTTTCATCCATTTGAAGCGATTTACCTTCACAACCGCCACAAAACACTTTAAAATCTGGTCACACTTCAGACAGGCAAAAACAACCTCCGGCGGAGTTTTGAAAACAAACGCCGCTAAGGATGCAGAGGGTATGACTACCAGCCAGACAAAAATCAGGTCGTTGATGAGCACAAAATGGGTTGCTCCGCCGGCTCGGACAATCTGCAGGGATGCCATTTGGTAGGAGGTGCCGATGAGCATGATGCCCATAATGTTAAGAAACCGCCCGGCATAGACTTTTGCCTCTGCCGTAATGCCGGGGTAGAGGAGAAGGGCCTTGTCGGCCAGCAAAAACAATAGCAAAGAGGAGCAAATGCCCACAGACAGGTAGACAAGCTGCAAGGTTTTCGTATACCGTTTGGCAAGGTCAAAGCCGTTTCGGCCGATTTCCTGCCCGACCACAAGAGAGCCGGCGCTGGAAATTCCGTACACCATGACGGTAAACACCATGTAGATACTCATGGTGATGGCGCCGGCGGAGATGACAGCACCGTCGAGCCTTCCTAAAATGGCCGTTTGTGCCGCGCCGCCCAGTCCCCAGAAAATATCGCCTAGGATAACCGGTGCGCCGTAGAGGAAAAAGTCTTTTAACAGCCTTGAGGAACGAAGCAGCAAATCTTTTACTCGCAGGGAGAGTTTTTTATCCATTTTCAAAACGTAAAACGCAAGGATTAAAAATTCAAGGGCACGGGAAATAAGCGTTGAAGCGGCGGCGCCGGCAACTCCCATGGCGGGAAAGCCCAGCTTGCCGAAGATCATTACATAGTTTAAAAACAGATCGAGCACGGAGGTAAACAAAGCGACCATGAATCCGATGTGGACTACGCCGGCGCTGCGCAGGCAGGCCAATAGTACGTTAGAAAGGCAGAAGAACACGTAGGTGTATAGGATATATTTTAGATATTCCATGCCGGCGGCAACTGCTTCGGCCTTATCGGTAAACAGATAGAGCACGTTTTCGCCGAAGAAGGCCATGATTAAAAAGACGAGAAAGCCGGCGCTAAAGGCAATGCGCAGCACGGTGGCACAGAGGGTTTTCACCGAGCGCATGTCCTTTTTTCCAAAATACTGTGCGGCTAAAATCACAAGGGCAGAGGACAGGCCCAGAACCAGCATATGTAGAATATTCTGCACCTGATTCACCACATATATGCCTGAAACGGCCGCATCTCCTAGTCTGGCCACCATAATATTGTCCGCCATGTTGACGAAAAAGGAAATGATGTTTTGCCCGGCCAAGGGCAGAGCAAGCAGGAAAATTCGCCTGTAAAAGCGGGGGTCTCTGATTAGCCAGGGCAGTTTCTGGGTTTTTTCCATGGAGTTGCCTTCTTTCGCGGGAAATTTAAAGCACGTTTTAGTATATCGGATGCAGGCAGGAAGGTCAAGAAAAGAAAGGTGCCGTTAACATAAGGGGGGCCATACAGGGCGGAGCATATGCCGAAAAACCGTGGTTAGATGCAACGCATAGTTGCTTTTAAGAAAAGAATATGAAATTTTTAACAATTAAGTTGACAAGAGGAAAAACCTGTGTTATACTCTTTTCGATTAAAAGGAGTCGAATATCGGCCCGAACAACAAGAAAGGAGGTTCCAAAATGGTAAAAATTCGCGTTTTAAAAGAAGCTATTTGCATGCACGGGGATCAGTCTGCCCTTTTTTACCTATTTGCGGCACCTCCGAGAGTTTTGTTATATTTTTAACGCTTTTTCCTTCTTTTTTCCTATTTTTCTTTTAGGGGGATTTAGCGTAAAATTGTGAGGACAAAACAGACGGTCGTGTTTGCGGCTGTCTGTTTTTTTGTTCCCCTTACTGGCGCGTTTTTGGGCGGGCGAAGACGCGGCGGGCAAATGGGAAGGCGGCGGTCGCGGCCGAAACAGGCGCGTTTCGGTTTGCTTAGCAGCATAAGCGGGCATACTTTCTTATCCGGCGGATGGGAAGAGTGTACCCTTTGCCCCTCTACTTGCAGCAGTTTGTCTTATGGGAGGTGTACCGATGGCCATGTATCACAGCCGGTATTTTTGGCAGGGAGAGAAGATCCGGCTTCGCGGCGTACGGGAAAGCGATTGGGAAGAATGGCTGGACGATTTTTGCGACAGCGACGCCATCCGACTGTTAAGCTGGGGGCTGGAGCTGCCTCCATCTCCGGAAATGGCCAAAGCGGCCTTTGCCCAGTGGGCCGACTTCAAAGATAGCAAAAGCCGCATCATGTTTACAATCGAAACGCTGGACGAAAAGCCGGTGGGAGGGATTAACATTCATTCAAAAGACGAAAAAAACGGCACTTTCAGCTTCGGCATCCGTATAAACCGCAACCACAGACGGAAAGGGTACGGTTCGGAAGCGCTTAGAATCTTGCTAAGATACGGCTTTTATGAGCTGAGGTTTCAAAAGTGCAATTCCGGCTGTGTGCATATAAATGAGGGCTCCATCTGGTTACATAAAAGCGTCGGATTTGTCGAGGAAGGCAGACAAAGACGAACCATTTATACGAATGGACAATACTATGATCACATTCTTTTCGGGCTGACCCGGGAAGAGTTTGACGAAAACGAAGTGGCGTATAAGACAGAGAAAGGGTGTGACGGATGGTTCTGTGGGAAAAAAGCGATTCTGGCAAAATGCGGTAAAGGGGAATTTGCCTCTTTGCCGCAAGTTGAAGTTAGAAAGGTTGGGAATCCGAGCATATGAATGATAAAACGCTATTGCCGAGCGGTGTTCTGGCTTTAATGGAAGCGCAGGGCATTGACACGAGCGAGCTTTTGTTCGCCGTTGCCGGTGATATGGATGAACAAATGAACTATATAAGCGCCTTTGCGGCGGTGGACCGCAAGGGGCTGTATCTTGTAACCTGCCACGAGGAGATGCTTCGGGCAAAAAGCGGCGTTTATAGCCGGTTTAAAAAGGGAGTTCCGAAAAGCCCCGAAATTCAGTACACGCTGGCTTCTCTGCGGGCGATCCCTTTGGAGGAAATCGACAAGCTAAAGACAGAGCGTTATCTTTCCTCCGGCCGGCTGATTCTCGAATACAAGGAGGAGCAGGAAGGGCTTTTCTATTTCTCCATTGGCAAAATGGCGGCCTTTGAGGATTTTATCAAGGGTTTTTCCGCCGTCAAAGAGGGGAAAGACCTAGAGCAGGTGAAAAAATCCTTCCATGAGTCGCCCTTCTGTCCTGCCTGTGGAACCAGATATCCCGACAGCAAGCGGCGGGTTTGCCCCAAATGCATCGACAAACGGTCCACAGCGAAGCGGCTGTTTGCCTTTTTTGGCGGGTATAAGGGCAAGGTGGCTTTTATTATTGGAGCCATGCTCTTTGGTTCCCTTTTGAGCATGCTGGCGCCGCAGATCAGCACCCGGGTTTTGTATGACGAAGTGCTTGCGCCGGCCATAGTGGAATCCACGCCGACGGTGAAGCTTTTGGCCAGCCTTGGCTATGTAGTTTTGGCCATTCTGGGCATGCGGATTTTGAATCTGGTGTTTAATATCGTGTATCAGTATATTTTGGGCGGATTTTTGCCGTGGGTGATTTATGATATTAAGGTGAAGATTTTTGACGCCATGCAAAGGCTTTCCGTGGGCTTTTATACGAGCAAGCAGACGGGATCCCTTATGGGGCGTGTCAATGAAGACTCTGACCGGATTTACTGGTTCTTTATTGACGGTTTTCCCTACACCATTACCAATTTGCTGACGCTTATTGGCGTGGTTGTGGCCATGTTTATTATGAGCTGGCAGCTTACGCTCATTACCATAGTGCTTATTCCCATTGTGGTCGTTTCCTTTATGGTGTTGGATAAGTTCTTCCGCCGGATGCACCATAGAAACTGGGTGCTGAGAGCGAAGCTTTCCTCCGTAGTAAGCGATAATATCAACGGACAGCGGATTATCAAGGCGTTTTCCAAGGAAGAAGAGGAAGCCACGCGCTTTGGCGAAATCAGCGGGCAGGTCATGCGGCAGCAGATTCATTTTGACAGCACGGCCTACACAGTGTACCCCCTTCTGTATCTGTTTGTCTATGCGGTTACGACCATGATTATTGCGCTGGGCGGCGTTATGGTGGTGCAGGGCAAGCTGAGTTTGGGAACGCTTTTGACCTTCTCCATCTATATCAACATGCTGCACAGGCCGCTGGATTTTCTGTCGTGGGTTTCCAACTGGTGGGCCCGGTGTGTCGACGCGGCGCAGCGCATTTTTGAGATTATCGACACCGAATCCGACGTAATAGAACGGGAAAACCCCGTAATTTTGCCTGCAGTTAATGGAAACATTGAAATTTCCGAGCTGGAGTTTGAATACGAGCCGGCGCGCCCTGTTATCAAGAAGCTGGATTTGAAGGTGGAGGCAGGGCAGATGCTGGGCATTGTCGGCAAAACAGGCGCCGGCAAGACCACCATTGCCAACTTGATAGCAAGGCTGTATGACCCCAAGGCCGGTTCGATTCAGATTGACGGCGTGGACGTAAGAGATTTGTCTTTGTCGCAGCTTAGGGAGAATATCGGCCTGGTTTCCCAGGAGATTTACCTGTTTATGGGTACCATTGCCGACAATATCCGGTATGCCAAGCCCGAAGCCACCATGGACGAGGTAATTGCCGCGGCCAAGGCCGCCAGCGCTCACGATTTTATCATGCGTTTGCCCGATGGATATGAGACTCGGGTTGGCGCCGGCGGGCAAGGCTTGTCCGGCGGTGAGCGGCAGCGGCTTTCCATTGCCAGAACGATTATTCAGAATCCCAAGATTCTGATTTTAGACGAAGCCACCGCCTCCATGGACACGGAAACCGAGCGGAACATCCAAAACGCCCTGTCCCGTCTGCAAAAAGGCCGTACGACCATTGCCATTGCCCACCGGCTGTCCACTTTGCGGGACGCGGACGTGTTGGCGGTTATTGAGGATGGAAAAGTTGTTGAATTCGGCGCGTATCTGGAGCTCATGCGCAAGAAGGGCGAATACTTCAAGCTTTACCAGATTCAGGCCAGGGCGCTGAAATATGTAGGCATCGGCGACTAAGAAAGGATGAGACATATGCAAAACACAAATCTGGACATCGGGCTTTTGGATCCGTCCGTCCTTACATTTTATATCAATCCCAGGGGCTTTCTGGCGCTGAAAAAGGGGGAGGAGGACTTTAAAAGAGTCAAGCTGACCCGGGCCTTGCCTTTGACTGACCCGGATGCGTATATTGCCGTGTCGGATATGTCAGGAAAAGAAATCGGCATTCTAAAAAGCCTTTTGGATCTTCCGGAGGAGCAGCAAAAGCTTTTGCAAAACGAGCTTTCCAAAACCTACTACTGCCCGACGATTACACAGGTGCGTTCTATTCGGGAAAAGCTCGGCTATTTTTACTTCGATGCAAAAGTGGATGAGGTGCATCGGACCTTTGCGGTGAAGGATATTAGCCGGAGCATTAAACAGATGGACGATTCGACGGTTTTTATTGCCGATGTGGACGGAAATCGGTATATTATCCGCGACTTTGCGGCCATCCATCCTGCCAGCCGGCGGAAGCTGGAGCCTTACCTTTATTAAACGGCGGGATGAAAAAAAGAAAATGAGAGGTGAAAACCTTGACAGAGAATAAAAATCAGTTTTTCTTTGACCTCGACGAGCAGGCCAAGTCTTGCCAGGGAACGCTCTCTTTTGAAAAAGGAGAGCTGATCGTTTCGGTGGACGGGGAGGAAACGCAGCGTGTGTCCCTTGTCGAGGGAAAGGAACTGGTGCAGCAAACGGCAGTCGGCTGTAGTTGGCTGGAGCTGTCGCTAAAGGATCCGGCAGACCCGGAGAAGGCCTTGCCGGCCAGTGAGAATATTTCTCTATGCCGCTTTACTATGAGCGCGGTGGAAGAGGCGGCGGAGTTTTGCAAGGTGGTCAACTACTACTTAGAAACGGGCTTTGTCGGAGAAATGCAAATCGAGCGGGTTCTCGTTTGTCCTACCTGCGGCCGTGCCATGATGCAGGGGATCGATATATGCCTGTTCTGTGTAGACAAATCCTATGTGTTCCGCCGGGCGTTGAAGCTTATGAAGCCGTTTTTGCCGGCGGTGCTAGTGTCAACGGCCATTTTGATTGTCGCTAATTTGTTTTACACCCTTATGCCGGTGTTAAACCGGTTTATGACCGACCATTATTTGGCGCCTACGGCGGATGCCAAACCGTGGTTTGCGCCGGTGCAGGGCATTTTGCTGATGTCTCTTTTCATGATTTTGGTGCGTGCGGCAGGGGAAGGGCTTTATATTGTGAGCAACCGCATTTCCATCCGCGCAGGGACGAGATTTTCGGATTTTCTGCGCCGTATGGTGTATGAAAAGGTGCAATCTTTGTCCCTTTCGTCTATGTCGAAGAAAACAAGCGGCGACCTTATGAAGCGCATTACCGGCGATACCAACCACATTCGCCAGTTTCTGATTGATCAGGGGCGGTATGCCTTGGAAATGATGCTTATGTTCGTCGTGATTCTCGTCATTCTGCTCCTTACTAACTGGAAGCTGACATTGATGGTGTTCATCCCGGTGCCTGTTGTATTGGTGGTGATGAACCGGTACTGGTCCAGGATTCGTGTTCGGTATGAAAAGCAGTGGCGGAGGGAATCCAGAGCCAACTCCATCCTGCACGACATTATCAAGGGAATCCGCGTGGTCAAAACCTTCGGCAATGAGGAGCGGGAAATTCAGAAATACAGCAAAGCCAGCGAGGATTTGGCCGTGGTTTCCGTGCAGAACGAGCAGTTTTGGGCAAAAACCTTTCCCGTGCTTGGGTTTTTTATGGGAATCGGCGAATTTTTTGTGTTAATCTTCGGCGGGCGTATGGTCATCACAGGGGAGATGACCTTGGGCGAGCTGGTACAGTTTACGCTGTTTTTGGAGTATATCTACCAGCCCCTGCGCTGGATGGCGTCATTGCCTCGGTGGCTGGCCAATGCCATGACGAGCTTGGTTAAGATTTATGAGGTGCTGGACGAAAAGGTGGAAATTGCCGATGTTGAGAACCCCAAGCCTTTGCAGCAAGTTACGGGCAGCATCCGCTTTCAGAACGTCAACTTCGGCTATAAGTCATACGAGCCGGTGTTAAAGCATATCAATCTGGATATTGCCCCTGGGGAAATGGTTGGCCTTGTGGGGCACAGCGGCGCGGGCAAATCGACGCTTATTAACCTGATTATGCGGCTGTATGACCCTGACAGCGGCAGCATTTTAATTGACGGAACGGATATTAAGGAAGTTACCCAGAAGGATCTGCACGATTCCATCGGCGTTGTGTTCCAAGATACGTTCCTCTTTGCCGGAAGCCTGTATGACAATATTGCCTACGCAAGAGAGGACGCGACCCGGCAAGAGGTCATTGCGGCGGCCAAGGCGGCCAACGCCCATGAGTTTATCATGCGCCTGTCGGATGGATATAACACTCAGATCGGCGAAAACGGGCATAACCTTTCCGGCGGCGAACGGCAGCGGTTAGCCATTGCCAGAGCGATTTTGAAAAACCCGAAAATCCTCATTCTGGACGAGGCCACCAGCTCTCTGGACCCGGAAACCGAGGATAAGATTCAGGAGGCGCTGGCAAGGCTGGTGAAAAACCGCACGACCATTGCCATTGCCCACCGTTTGGCCACCCTGCGCCATGCCAACCGGCTAATTGTATTGGAAAAGGGCGAGGTTGCCGAAACGGGCTCCCACAACGAGCTTATGGAGAAAAAGGGCATTTACTACCGATTGGTTATGGCCCAGCGGCAAACGGCGAAGCTGAGAGATGAAGTGGCGGCGAGCGTTGCTTCCAGCAAGTAAGGGCAGCGGTTGGCGGGCATGAATGATTGCTCCGGCTGTTAAGATAATAAAGCGTTTGCCCTTACAATACTTGCGGCCAGAAAGGCTTGGTTTTTCGAAATACCGGTCATACACTGTTTTAAGCCTATTTGGATGTAGAGAATCTATTCTCAAAATCTTCCTAAAAGACAAACCGGTCGAAAATTTCGACCGGTTTGTCTTTACGAAAACAGTGTATTCAAGTTGATTCAATAGATGGTGTTCCATCCAGCATAGCGCCTTTTAAACACTTATATGGCTTGCGTTTAACTTATGCTCATTATGCGCTTGTTGTTCCACGATATAACGCATAATGTCCGCCCCTTCCCGTTTACTTCGTATGGGAAAGGAAAACCATTTCGTATTGCAAGTCACTTTAAGCCGTAATGACTTTGAAGGGATTATCAAGTTTACCAGAGCCGCCAATATGGCCATTAGCAGAAAAATAAATTTATTTGTAAGAAAAGCTAAACCAACAAATATCACACACAAACAAACGACAACAGCGGTGAAACCCGTTCGGGAACGTTTGAAAACTTCTATGTCTGTAATGTCGTTTAAAGGTACTGTTTTTTCCTCTTTCTGCTCTTTCGGATGTATGTTTTTGCTTTTTATAATTAGCTCTCCGTCTTCTATGAAAATGGAATCGTTATAATTTGCGTCAGGTAAGCTGACCTTTTCTCTGTACGGCATTTGCAGGATTATGATATGCCGCATAAGGGCATATCCCTCGCGCCCCACATATTTTTCAAGGGGAAACCGAATCCAAGTATCATCGCACAACAAAGAGATGCACGATTTTCTGCTTGCCGCAAAAGACAACCACAGCAACACGGCTAAAGCAAACAAACCTAACACAACGATGGAAGATATAGTTGCAAACAAAGCAGCGTCATCACTGTTGCTGAATTCTTCATACAAAACCGGCGCATACACAGAGGCGCCGATGGATAACAAAGATACAATAATCGCCGAATACAAATAGAGAAAGGAGGTGGCTCGGCCGACACGGCCGATTTCCACAGTTTTAAGAGGTAATGAAAACCCATGGGAAATGGCCTCCTTGCTTACATCTTTAATTTTTTGCCATTTTGACAATTCCGATAATTAGAAAAATGACGCCAAGCACAATAACAATAATAGAAACCTTGTTCAGAATATCCAGCGTTGGGGTGTCCGTAACTCCGAGGTAATCCCCAACAATATGAAAAGCATGTTCGAGAGATTTCATTTCGTGTAGGGTGTAAAAGTAGCCGATAAGTCCTCCAACGATGCATATAATGCCTAAAACCAGCATGGCTTTTCTCCTTTCATGAGAATCTTTTTTCTATAAGAAGCGGCCCTGAAAGGGCGGAACGGAAGTTTCGCAAATTTCAAACGGTTTATAAAACGGCGACGGCCTCGATTTCTACCTTGGCGTCTTTGGGAAGTCTTGCCACTTCCACGCAGGCGCGGGCGGGGAAGGGGGCTTCGAAAAAGGAAGCGTAGACTTCGTTCATAGCGGCAAAATCGTTCATGTCTTTCAAAAACACGGTGGTTTTCACGACGTTTGAAAGGCCGGCTCCGGCGGATTGCAGTATGGCTTGCAGGTTTGAAAGGGCCTGCTTCGTTTGATCCTGTATATTTTCCGGCATGACGCCGGTTACAGGGTCAATGGGAAGCTGGCCGGAAAGAAACAGAAGCCTTTGTCCGGACACGGAGATGCCTTGGGAGTAGGGGCCGATGGCGGCGGGGGCGTGGGGAGTTTGCAAACTGTGTTTCATGCTTGTTCCTTTCTTGCCAATCATTGGCAGATGTGTTCTACATAAATTTTGGATTTTTTGTAAAGAATAGCATAGGCTAAAATAGCTGTCAAGGCAAGCGTTGCAATTTGTCAAAAAAAGAATAAAAAAATTTGAAACAAAAGCTTGACAAACACGGGTAGGTCTGTTATGATAAGAACGTATTCAATATGTACAAATCGGACTCGCATGCTTGTATAAGTCATTGTTCGTTTGATGAGTTATAGAAGCATGCGAGTTTTTATTTGCAGTATTAAAATGTATGGAGGTACGACAATGAACACAGGAACAGTTAAATGGTTCAACGCAGAGAAGGGCTTTGGCTTTATCTCTAACGACAACGGCGGCGAGGATGTTTTCGTGCATTTCTCCGCGATTCAGGTCGAAGGCTACAAGTCTCTGGCAGAAGGCCAGAAGGTCACCTTTGATATTGAGTCCGATCCCAGAGGCGGCGGCAAGCTGCGCGCAGCAAACGTCACTCCCGTTCTGTGAGAACCTTGCGTTCCAAAAAGGCACAGTGCTAGACACTGTGCCTTTTTTCGTATGTCTTTTTGGTAAAGGAAATTCTGGTTTTTCCGGCGAAATTATGGTAAAATATCCAGTAGGATCCGCATAGAAGCGTGGAAATTTCACAGCTTGCCTGCCGAAATGGCAGGGAAAGGGGTTTGTATGACCTTTTTGAAAAAGCTGGCTCGCCGTTTTTTAACGAAGGAAATTATGCTTTATCTTTTCTTTGGCGTTTTAGTAACGGTAGTCAACTTTGGCGTTTTTCAGGGGATGCTTTGGCTTTGGGGCAAGGGTTCGCACCATTATGCCAATATTGTCGCCTTTGTGGCCGCCGCATCCTTTGCCTATATTACGAATAAACTGTTTGTGTTTGAAAGCCGTTCCTTTAGCAGAGAGGTTTTGAAAAAAGAAATTCCCGCTTTTTTTGGCGCAAGAATTGTTTCCTTTCTGTTTGAAGAAGCGGGGATTTTCGTTATGATCGACTGGCTGGGGCTGCACAGGATGGCTTTTCTGGGCAATTTCGGCGAACTGGCCGTTAAAGCCGTTTTGGCGGTGGTGGTCATTGTTTTAAACTACATTTTCAGCAAGTTTTTTATCTTTCGAAAGTCCGAGGAGGAAAGGCCATGAGGGCAGACCGGCAGGGCGAGAAAGAAAAGCTTGTTTCCGCGCGTCTATTAGACAAGGCAAGGCTTTGCGCCAAAACGGGGAGTATGACCTTTTCTTCGTTTCTTTCGCCGGCAGAGCAGGAGCTTGTTTTACCTGCCGCTCGGGCGGAGCGGGTGCTTTTTGTTCTGGACGGAGGGTTTGACGAGGCCGAACGGAAGGTGGCTTTCTTTCTTCCCTATGCGGAAGAGCACCTTCGTGAGGAGAAATCGTTTCCCATTCGGGCGCTAGAAATCGTTCCGAAGGGGAAAACCTGGGTGAAGGCGGCGCCGACTCATCGAGATTACCTGGGGGCTGCGCTGGGACAGGGGCTTACCCGTGAGGTTTTGGGCGATATTGTCTTGTTTTCCCAAGGGGCGTACTTGTTAGCTCTTGCCAAGGCGGCGGATTTTCTTGCGGAAAATCTTTCTCAGGTGGCTTCTGAATACGTTTCGATTGCCTTTGTGCCGCTGGACGAAGTGGCACTGCCTAAAACGGAGGCAAGGGAAGTGGTTCGGACGGTTGCTTCCCTCCGGCTTGACTGTGTTTTGGCAGCGGCGTATAATTTATCCAGAAATGACGCTAAAACAATAGTTTTATCGGGCACGGTGCTTGTAAACCACCGGCTGGCTTCCCGGCCTGAGCAAATGCTGGCGGCGGGAGATGTCATGTCCGTGCGCGGAAAAGGCCGTGTTGTTTTGCAAAGCGTGGGAAATCCTACAAGGAAGGAACGATTGCCTGTTACGTTGGCGCTTTTTTAATAAGGAGGGGTTAAGAATGAAATTTGGTATTTGTTATGACCTTTCTAAGGCCGATCAAATTGCCGCCGCTGGTTTTGACTACATTGAAGGCCATGTGGTGAACATTGCCAAAATGTCTGACGAAGAATTTGCCCAGTTGAAGGCCCGCTTTGATACGCTTCCCATTAAGCCCGAGGCGTTTTGCGTTTTGTTTCCCGGAAACTTAAAGGTGACGGGGCCCGAGGTGGATATGGCCGCCATAGAGGCGTATATCGACGGGGTGTTTCCGCGGCTGGCGGCACTGGGTGCTTATCCGGTGGTGTTTGGGTCCGGCGGCGCTCGCAGAGTGCCCGACGGGTTTGACCGGGCCAAGGCGTGGCACCAGCTGATCGCCGTTGGCAGACTGCTGGGCGAAAAAGCCAAGGAGCATGGGCTTGTGATTGCGCTGGAGCCTTTGAACACGGGAGAAACCAACATCATCAACACGCAGATGGAGGGTTTGGATTTGGTGGCGGATGTCAACCACTCCCATTTTAGAATTCTGTCCGACTTCTACCATCTGTATCTGGCCGGGGAAAGCACGCCTGAGGTGGCCGCCTGCGGCGATTTTCTGATGCATGCCCATATGGCAAACCCCAAAGGGCGCATTATGCCGGCAGAGGGCGACGGAATGGACTATGTTTCGTTCTTTAAAGGCCTGAAGCAGGCCGGATACGACGCTCGGGTCAGCTACGAGGGTGCTATTAACGACGAGGAAGGCCTTTCCAAAATGCTTGCTTTCATAAAAGGCGAGGCGGCAAAGGCCGGAATTCAAACGGAAGGGAAATAACCACATGAAAATGCACATTGGCGTGTTGGGCCTCGCGGTGATGGGGCGCAACCTCGCATTGAATATAGAGGAAAAGGGGTTCTCCGTGGCGGTTTATAACCGCTCTCCTGCCAAAATCGACGAATGTCTTGCCCTTTCAAAAGGGAATATGAAGGGCGCGTATTCCGTTGCCGAGTTTTGCGGCATGTTAGAGCGGCCCCGGCGTATTATTCTTATGGTAAAGGCCGGCGACCCTGTGGACCAGACCATTGCAAGCCTGCTTCCGTATCTGGAGGAAGGCGACATTGTCGTAGACGGCGGCAACTCTTATTTTAAGGATACCATCCGCCGCACAAAGGCGCTGGCGGACAAAGGCATTCACTTTGTCGGCGCCGGCATTTCCGGCGGCGAGGAAGGCGCCCGCTTCGGCCCGGCCATTATGCCCGGCGGCTCGAAAGAGGCGTATGCCCAGCTGGCGTCGGTGTTGGAGGCCATTTCCGCCCATGTAGACGGTGACCCCTGCTGCGCTCATGTGGGAGAAGACGGAGCCGGCCACTTTGTCAAAATGGTGCATAACGGCATTGAGT
>DUUG01000251.1 GCA_012841675.1 Clostridiales bacterium | reverse complement strand
ATTCGTCCTTGACAGAATTTCTGTCAAGGGCGTTTTTTATGAACTTCTTTGACAGGCAACGTCAAAGAAGTTTTTTTATTAAGGAGGGTTAGCCATGAAAATTTCGCCGAGTTTAGAGGATGTCAAAAAAATTGCGGCCACAGGGCAATACAAAGTGCTGCCGGTGAGCTGTGAGATTCTTTCGGATTTTACCACACCCATTGAAACCATGAGAATACTGAAGAATGTATCCACACATTGCTATATGCTCGAATCCGCCTGGGCCAACGAACAATGGGGACGATATACCTTTTTAGGGTTCGACCCGAAGCTGGAAATTACCTGCGTTAACGGCGAAATGAAGGCCGGAAACCTGACATTTCAAACCGACAACCCCACTGCATTCCTTCGGCAGATCCTAGCTGAGTACAAAAGCCCCCGGCTTAGCTATCTCCCGTCGTTTACAGGCGGGCTGGTGGGGTATTTTGCCTATGATTATCTTGCTTACAGCGAGCCGACCGTTAAAAACCATGCGGAGGACACCGAGGCATTT
The DNA here is from genome assembly GCA_012841675.1 of Clostridiales bacterium. Taxonomy (GTDB): domain Bacteria; phylum Bacillota; class Clostridia; order Oscillospirales; family QAMX01; genus DUUG01. Next base: position 6,329 of record DUUG01000251.1, on the reverse strand, counting down.
AAAGATGTGGATTTGATGCTGTTTGATAAAGTGATCGCGTTTGACCATGTAAGGCAGAAGATTATTCTGATGGTCAATATGCCGCTTGATGACCCGGAAACGGGATACAACAAGGCCGAGCTGGAGCTTATCCAACTGGTAGAGATTCTGCGAAACGGCAAAAAAGCCAAGCCGAGCGGAAAGCTGCTGGGCGAGGTGACACCGTTGTTTGATACAGAATCCTTTTGCGCCATGGTGGAAAAGGCAAAGCACCATATTCGCCAAGGGGATATATTCCAAATCGTGCTTTCCAACCGGTTAAGCGCTCCTTTTGAAGGCAGCCTATTTAACACATACCGCATTCTGAGAACTATCAACCCTTCGCCGTATATGTTTTATTTCTCCGGCACCGACGTGGAAGTGGCCGGCGCCTCGCCGGAAACCTTAGTGAAGCTGGAAAACGGCATTCTGCATACGTTTCCCTTAGCAGGAACCAGACCGAGAGGCAAAACCGATGCGGAGGATCAGGCTTTGGAAGCGGAGCTTCTGTTCGATGAAAAAGAGCTTGCCGAGCACAACATGCTGGTGGATCTTGGCCGGAACGACCTTGGCAAAATCAGCAAGTTTGGCACTGTGCAGGTGGAAAAGTTGCACTCTATCGAGCGGTTTTCCCACGTTATGCATATCGGTTCCACCGTGCGGGGAGAAATCCGCGAGGATTGCGACGCGCTGGATGCCATCGAGGCCGTTCTTCCTGCCGGAACCCTTTCCGGCGCGCCAAAAATCAGGGCTTGTCAGCTGATTGCCGAGCTGGAAAACAACAAGCGGGGCATTTACGGCGGCGCTATTGGCTATATCGACTTTACGGGCAATATGGACACCTGCATTGCCATTCGGATTGCGTACAAGAAAAAAGGCAAGGTGTTTGTCCGAAGCGGGGCGGGCATTGTGGCAGACTCGGACCCGGCAAAGGAATATGACGAGTGCATAACCAAGGCGAAGGCCGTTGTCAATGCACTGCGGCTGGCAGAGGAGGCAGACGTATGATTTTGCTTATGGACAACTACGACAGCTTTACCTATAACCTCTATCAATATATAGGAGAGCTGGATGAAGATATCAAGGTCATCCGCAACGACGCCATGACAGTTGATGAAATTAAAGCCCTCAAACCGGACCGCATTGTCCTTTCTCCCGGCCCGGGCAGACCGGAGCAGGCAGGCATAACCATGGAAGCTTCCAAAACTCTTGGGAAAAAGATCCCCTTGCTGGGCATTTGCCTTGGATATCAGGCTATTTGCGCGGCGTTCGGCGCGAAAATTCGCTATGCCGATAAACTCATGCACGGAAAACAATCGGAAGTAATGCTGGATACAAATTGCCCGCTTTTTCAAGGGTGCCCCGAAAGAGCTTTCGTGGCCCGGTACCATTCCCTTATGATAGAGGAAAGTACGTTGCCTTCCTGTCTGCAAGTGACCGCGCGCACCCTTGGAGGCGAGGTTATGGCCGTGCAGCATAGGGAATACCCCATCTTCGGCGTGCAGTTTCATCCGGAATCTATTTTAACACCCGACGGAAAGACCATGATTCGAAATTTTATCTCGGAGGTAAAGGCATGATTCGGGAAGCCATAGTAAAAATTGTCAGCAAAGAAGACCTCACCTTTGATGAGGCATACACGGTCATGCACGAAATTATGAGCGGCGAAACCACCGCCACGCAAAACGCGGCTTTTTTGGCGGCCCTGTCTACCAAAAGCGCCCGGGCGGAAACCATTGACGAAATTGCCGGCTGTGCCGCGGCCATGCGCGCCCATGCCACCCAAGTGGAAACGGGCATGGAGTTGTTTGACATTGTCGGAACAGGCGGCGACAACTCGCACAGCTTCAATATTTCCACCACAGCAGCCCTGGCGGCGGCGGCAGGGGGCATGAAGGTCGCTAAGCACGGCAACCGCGCGGCCTCCTCCAAATGCGGAACGGCGGATTGTTTAGAAGCCCTAGGGGTCAACATCCAGCAAAGCCCCGGAAAGTGTATTGAGCTTTTGCAGGAAGTCGGCATGTGCTTCTTTTTCGCCCAGAAATACCACACGTCCATGCAATACGTCGGCGCCATTCGGAGAGAACTTGGCTTCCGCACCGTGTTTAACATTCTCGGCCCCCTGACAAACCCCGGCTCGCCCTCTAGGCAGCTTCTGGGCGTCTATGATGGGTATCTGGTGGAACCGTTGGCGCAGGTGCTTGTCAACCTAGGCGTCAAACGTGGCATGGTCGTATACGGGCAGGACAAATTAGATGAAATTTCTTTAAGCGCGCCGACGAAAGTGTGCGAAATCAAGGACGGCTGGTTCCGTTCCTATGAGATTACGCCGGAAGAGTTTGGGCTTGCACGCTGCACCAAAGAAGATTTAAAAGGCGGCACGCCGGAGGAAAACGCCAAAATCGCCCTTGCCATCTTGCAAGGAGAAAAGGGGCCGAAGCGCAATGCCGTTGTATTGAATGCAGGCGCCGCGCTCTTTATAGGCGGGAAGGCCGGCAGCATAGGCGAAGGAATAACCCTTGCCGCCGATTTGATAGATTCCGGCAAGGCGCTTATAACGTTGCAGCGGTTTATCGAAGTAAGCAACCGCCAGGAGGGAGAAGTTTGACCATCTTAGACAAGCTGGCAGACCATGCGAAGGAGCGTTGTGCGCAGGCGAAAAAGAAACGGCCCCTTGCAACCCTAAAAGAGATGGCTTTTTCCCTTCCCCACGGCGGGTTTGCCTTGGAAAAGGCGCTAAGCAAGCCGGGAATTTCCTTTATTTGCGAATGTAAAAAGGCTTCGCCGTCTAAGGGGGTTATTGCGCCCGACTATCCCTATCTAGCCATTGCAAAAGAATACGAAGCGGCGGGGGCGGATGGCATCTCCGTTTTGACCGAGCCCAAATGGTTTCTCGGAAGCGATACCCACCTGCAAGAAATCGCAAGCCAAGTTTCCCTTCCGTGCCTTCGGAAAGACTTTACAGTGGATGCGTACATGCTCTACGAAGCAAAAGTGCTGGGCGCTTCGGCCGTTCTTTTAATCTGCGCCATTTTAGAGGAAGGGCAGATACGGGAGTATATTTCCATTTGCGACGAGCTAGGGCTTTCCGTTTTGGTGGAAACCCACGATGAGAAAGAAATCGAAATGGCCTTGAGCGCAAACGCGCGCATGATCGGTGTTAACAACCGGAACTTAAAGGATTTTTCGGTGGATACGGAAAATAGCGTTCGGCTCAAATCGCTAATTCCTTCGGATGTCCTATTTGTTTCGGAAAGCGGCGTTTCCAGCGGGGAAGACGTGGCAAAGCTTTATGCCATGGGCGCCGATGCGGTTTTAGTAGGCGAAGCTTTGATGAGAGCAACGGACAAAAAGGCAAAGCTTTTGGAACTGCGAGGAAAGGTATGACAAAGGTGAAGCTTTGCGGGCTGACGCGGATTTGCGATATCGAAGCGGCCAACGAGGTTTGCCCCGAATACATCGGCTTTGTTTTCGCGCCGAAAAGCAAGCGGTTTATCACACCTGAAAGGGTGAAAGAGCTAAAACAGCAACTTTCACCGCACATCCAAGCCGTCGGCGTGTTCGTAAACGCCCCTTTAGAAACCGTTGCGAACCTATTAGAAACCGGTGTCATTGATATGGCACAGCTACACGGTGAAGAAGACGAAGCTTACATCCAAAGGCTAAGAAAACACACCGCCTGCCCCATTATCAAGGCTTTCCGAGCGGAAAATCCGGCGGATATGGAAAAAGCCAACGAAAGCAGCGCCGATTTTGTGCTTTTAGATTCCCAAAACGGCGGGTCCGGCACCGTGTTTGACTGGGCGCTACTGGAATATATCCAAAGACCCTATTTTCTGGCAGGCGGGTTAAACGTACACAACGTAACATCGGCCATACAAACATTCCGCCCCTATGCGGTGGATATCAGTTCCGGCATTGAAAAGAATGGTTGTAAAGACCCGCGCAAAATGGCGGAATTTGTTTTGGCTGTGAGAAAGGAAAGAGAAAAATGAAGCATCAAAAGGGCCGCTTTGGCATACACGGCGGGCAGTATATTCCCGAAACGCTGATGAATGCGATTATGGAGCTGGAAGAAGCGTATAACTTTTATAAAAACGACCCTGCATTTAATAAAGAACTAACGGAGCTGTTCAACGAATACGCGGGAAGGCCGTCCCGGCTGTATTTTGCGCAGAAAATGACGGAAGACCTGGGCGGCGCAAAGATCTACCTAAAGCGGGAAGATCTCAACCACACCGGTGCCCATAAGATTAACAACGTGCTTGGGCAAGCACTGCTTGCCAAAAAAATGGGCAAAAAGCGCTTGATTGCGGAAACCGGCGCCGGCCAGCACGGCGTGGCAACGGCAACGGCGGCCGCTTTAATGGGCTTAGAGTGCGTGGTCTTTATGGGCGAAGAGGACACCATCCGGCAGGCGCTTAATGTATACCGGATGCGGCTTCTGGGAGCCCAGGTTGTGCCTGTGAAAACCGGCACAAAAACGCTCAAAGATGCCGTATCGGAGGCCATGCGCGAGTGGACTTCCCGTATTGACGACACCCATTACTGCCTCGGTTCGGTCATGGGGCCGCACCCGTTTCCCACTATCGTGCGGGATTTTCAAGCGGTCATCTCCAAGGAAATCAAAGAGCAAATCCTTGCCAAAGAAGGCAGGCTCCCCCATGCGATTGTTGCCTGTGTGGGCGGGGGATCCAACGCCATCGGCAGCTTCTATCATTTTTTAGAGGATACAAGCGTTAAGCTAATCGGCTGCGAAGCGGCGGGCAGAGGGGTCGATACCTTTGAAACGGCGGCGACCATCAACACGGGCAAACTCGGCATTTTCCACGGAATGAAGTCCTATTTCTGCCAAGATGCCTACGGGCAAATTGCCCCTGTTTACTCCATCTCCGCCGGGCTCGACTACCCCGGAGTCGGGCCGGAGCACGCGTTCCTGCACGACATAGGCCGGGTGGAATATGTGGCCGTGACCGATGAGGAAGCCGTTCAAGCTTTTGAATATTTGGCTAAAACAGAGGGGATTATCCCTGCCATCGAGTCGGCCCATGCGGTGGCCCATGCGCTAAAAATCGCGCCGACCATGGAAAAAGATACAATCCTCGTCGTCACCGTTTCCGGCAGAGGGGACAAAGACTGTGCCGCCATTGCCCGTTACAGAGGGGAGGATATCCATGAGTAAGATTCAAAATGCGTTTGCAAAAGGAAAGGCGTTTATCGCTTTTATCACCTGCGGCGACCCGAATTTGGAAACCACCGCCGCGGCTGTCCGCGTTGCGGTGGAAAACGGCGCGGATATTATTGAGCTGGGCATCCCGTTTTCCGATCCTACGGCAGAAGGCCCTGTGATCCAAGGGGCAAACCTTCGGGCGCTAAAAGGCGGGGCAACAACGGACAAGATTTTCGCCCTTGTAAAAGAGCTCCGGAAAGACGTTTCCGTGCCGATGGTCTTTATGACGTATGCCAACGTGGTATTTTCCTACGGCGCAGAGCGGTTTATGGCCGCCTGCCAGGATGTAGGGATCGATGGAATCATCCTGCCAGACTTGCCGTTTGAGGAAAAAGAGGAGTTTTCGCCCATATGCCGAAAATACGGCGTGGATTTGATTTCACTAATTGCGCCAACTTCGGAAAATCGAATCGCGATGATTGCCAAAGAGGCGGAGGGATTTTTGTATATTGTCTCAAGCCTCGGCGTGACCGGCACAAGAAGTGAAATCACAACAGATCTTGCCTCCATCGTTGCAATTGTGCGGCAAAACACGGACGTTCCCTGCGCCATCGGCTTTGGCATCTCCACGCCTGAGCAGGCAAAGGAAATGGCGGATATTGCCGACGGGGTCATTGTCGGCTCGGCCATTGTAAAACTGCTTGAAAAATACGGCGAAAACGCGCCGAAATACATCGGCGAGTTTGTAAAGTCAATGCAGGAAGCCATAAGGGGAATGTAGGGTTTAAAACGGCCGGCGAATTGGAACAACATATGGTGATGTTCAGAATTGACGCTTGCGATATCAATGAAAGGTTACAGTTTTATTTAGGTGAAGCATAAGTGGGACAACGGGGACAGGGCGGCTACTCATTAACCATATAAAGCTACACAGTTTCTGCTGATGTGGCCTTCCATCCAAGTTGCGTAAAGTTCAGACTAAGACAATACCCGGCAAGCCATAAGGCAAGCCGGGTAATTTTTTTATCCTTAACAAGATTTATTACAAACGATTGCACACTCCTACTTATTAAACTGGAAGATACAGAAGCAGAATCAAAAGCAAGCAACTAATAATTTACGCAAAAAGCCGGGGCGGATT
>DUUG01000250.1 GCA_012841675.1 Clostridiales bacterium | reverse complement strand
GCTTAGCTTACAACGCCGGGCAGGTTTAAAATAACCGTAAGAATGGAAAAAATAATGGCAACTAAAATTGTGATTTTTTGCAACTTGGCGTCCATACTTTTCGATTTATTCTTGGAAACAAAATTGTCAGCCGCACCGCCGATGACGCCAAGACCCTGCTTGTTGCCGCTTTGGAACAGAACGACCAGAACAAGGGCCAAAGAGCAAAGCACCTGAATAATTTGCAAGGTTAGTTTCATTTTCGACTGTCTCCCATCTGTTATTCATAAAGAATTGCCGGATTAGAGCACAACCCGCCGCCGGCAAACCCGAAATCGACGCAAGCACCCACTATTTAATAAATATATAATATCACAAAGACCCGCAAAACGCAAGCCTTTGTACAGAAATCTAGAAAGATAGATCGAATTTCTGGAAAATCCCTTGACTTTCTCTCTCAAAGACTGTACAATATCTTAAGATAATTCGTGTTTTGCAGCTTTTTTACGCCGCTGCAAAAAGTTTATGAGAGAGAGGCAAAATAATGGCAAGAGATATGGAACCGGTGCTGAAACGGTGCCGTGCTTTAGACATAAGCCCTGCATACCTTGGTATTATGAAGGAATCCCGGCGAGTTGGCCGTCAGAATACGTTTCGTAGGAAGCTTAGCGAATATGGCTTACAGCTGCGCGAAAAGCAGCGTGTGAAGTTCATCTACGGTTTGATGGAAAAGCAATTCCGGCTGACCTTTGAACGGGCTAGGAAAATGAAGGGCATGGCGGGCGAAAACCTGCTTATCCTTTTAGAGCTTCGCCTTGACAATGTGATGTTCCGCATGAATATCGGTGACACCCGGCGGCAGGCCCGTCAAATCGTTACCCACGGACATATATTTGTCAACGGCCGCTGCGTCAACATTCCTTCTTATGTCGTAAAGCCCGGCGACGTAATTACCATCCGTGAAACAAGCAAAAAAAGCCCCCTTTTCCAGGGCTTTAAGGAAAACCAAAGGCCTAGCCCCGCTTGGCTTTCTGTTGATATGGAAAATTTAACGGGAACGGTTGTTCGTCTGCCGGAACGGGAGGACATTGACCTTCCCTTCGACGAAAGCTTGATCGTCGAATTTTACAGCAAATAACCTGTAAATCATCAAAACCGTCTGTTTATCAGACGGTTTTTTATTTTTCTTAAAACCGGCATATAGCGATGTTTTGCTAATCTGCCGAATTCACAAGCTCAATTGCCGCTTTTCCGGTCATATGTTCAATTTCCACGCAGAGCATGAAAACCCTGCCCCTCGTCCCCTCTACCTCTTTTTCAAGCGATTCTGCAAGCGCTGGTTCTGGGCAGAAACGTTTGGCAAAGGCACGGAGCGCGTCGGCTACCTTATGGCTTTCCGTAACAATGCGTGCCCGGCCGAAGGCAATCACGCTTGTATAGTGGGTGGTAAATTTTTCCGGTATAAACGTGTTTTGACCAATAACACAGAAGGAAACCTTGTCATTCCGCCGCAGGCAATCCAACTTATACCCCTCCACGGCACAGTGGAACCACAGCTTGCCGTTTTCATACCAGTAATTCATGGGTACCGCATACGGGTATCCGTCCTCTCCGTTTACAGATAGCACGCCTACGGTGTTTTCTTTTAAAATCGCTTCCGTCTGTTCCCTTGTAAGTTGTTGGGCTTTTCTTCGCATGGCTCGACGCATGATTGCAAACCTCCCTAACTCTATAATAGAGAACTTACATAGCCTTACAGCTTCTGTCAAGAAAATCACTAGATTTAATAATTTATTTACACTAAATTTCTTGACTTGGCGTTTTTGAAAGGGTAACCTTATTGTTAGTTATCATAACTAATTTATAAGGAGGTGTATCCGTGAAGAAGGCCTTCGGACGGGAAGTGCCGCCTCCGCCCCATTCTGTCACGCCTGCATTTATGATCGGAGAAATTGCCCGGTTAGTGCATGCGCAGATCCGGCGCGAGGGCGATCGGCTGGGTATAAAGCTCGGCTTCCGCCATATTTTGTATCAACTGACACACAATCGGGGCTGTACGCAGCAAGAGCTGGTTCGCCTTACAAAGCTCAGTGCGCCTACCGTCAGCGTAACGCTGTCGCAGATGGAGCTGTTGGGGCTTATCCATCGCAGGGTCGACAAAAAAGACATGCGGCTTGTCCATGTCGAGCTGACGGATAAAGGGTTTGCCATGAGCGAAGACCTAAAAAACATTGTAAAGAAAATTGAGGAAACGGCCGTATCCGGTTTTACAGACGAGGAAATTGAAAGCCTCACCGGAAACTTGCGCCGAATACGAAACAATTTGGAATATGAGGAATACGCACTTGAAGAAGCTGATTAAATATTTGAAACCGTATTGGTATTTTGCCATTCTCTCCCCTCTTTTTATGATTGGAGAGGTTTTAATTGATCTGTCACAGCCCACTTTAATGAGCCGGATTGTCAATGAAGGCGTGTTGCAGGGCAATACCCCGTTTGTGGTTCGCATAGGCTTAACCATGCTCGGTCTGGTGGCATTAGGCGGACTTTTCGGAACCATTGCAGCGTATTGCTCGCTGAACGCCTCGCAAAGCTTCGGCAACGACCTTCGCAAGGCGGCATTCAGCCGCGTTATGTCGCTTTCGCTGGAGCAAACGGATACATTTACCACCGGTTCTTTAGTAACCCGGTTAACAAACGACATAACCGCCGTGGAGAATGTTGTCTCCATGATGCTGCGCACTTTCGTTCGTGCGCCTATGAATTTTATCGGCGGCATTGTTATGGCGCTGACCATCAGCAGGAAATTTTCCATTGTTTTTCTTTGTTTGCTTCCCATTGAACTCCTGATTATGATTCTAATCCTGCGGAAAGCCTCCCCTTTATTTAACGTTGTTCAAACGAAACTGGACAAAGTGAATTCGGTTGTGCAGGAAAACGTAACCGGAGCGCGGGTGGTAAAAGCCTATGTCCGGGAGGAGTACGAGGAGAAGCGATTTGGGGAAGCCAATCTCGACCTTTCTCTGGCCACGCTCAAGGTGCAGAAACTTTTGTCGCTTGCTATGCCGGCCATGATGATTATAATGAACGCAGCCGTCGTTGCCATCATTCTTGTCGGCGGCTATCAGATCGAAGCGGGCAACATGCAGGTTGGTTCTGTTATGGCTGCGATTACGTATGCAATGCAGATTCTCTTTTCCCTTATGATGGTAGGCATGATGTTTAGCTCTATTTCCAGGGCTAAGGCCTCTGCCATTCGAATTCTGGAGGTTTTAAACACAGAGCCTGTCATTCAAAGCGGAAACAAGCCGGTTCCTGCCCAATGGGAAGGCCTTACCTTTGAGAATGTTGTTTTCTCATATCCCAGGGCGCAGGGAACGCCTGTTTTGTCCAATATCTCTTTTGCGGTGAAACCCGGCGAAACGGTTGCTATTCTGGGGGCCACAGGTTCCGGTAAAACATCTTTAATCAACTTGATTCTCCGGTTTTACAATCCTCAAAGCGGCCGTATCCTTTGGAACGGGCGTGATATTGCCGAATACGATTTGGAGGCCCTCCGCGGGCAAATTGCCTGTGTTCTGCAAAAAAGCGAACTGTTTGCCGGAAAGGTTTCCGACAATATTCGTTGGGGCCGTGAAACAGCCACTTTGGAGGAGATTCAGCAGGCCGCGACCATTGCACAGGCAGACGATTTTATCTCTGCCATGCCCGATGGGTATGATGCCACGATTGCCGAAAAGGGCACTTCTCTTTCCGGCGGTCAGAAACAGCGCGTGTCCATCGCCCGTGCCATTATTCGGCAGGCCCCCTTGCTTATCTTTGACGACAGCACCTCCGCCCTTGACTTAGGTACAGAATCCCGTCTGCAAAAGGCGCTTAAAGCTCATCTTAAGGATACAGCCGTCATTCTGATTGCCCAGCGAGTGGCATCGGTGCAGAATGCCGACCGCATTTTGCTGTTGGAGCAGGGGGAAATCGTCGATTCCGGCACTCATGACGAGCTGATCCAGAGAAGTGCGCTGTATCAGGAAATCTGTGCTTCCCAGCAATTTCAAAAGGAGGTGCGCCAATGAGCCAGAACGAAAAACGGTCGTCCTCCCCTGCCGGCAAACCGCACGCGGGCCCGGGATCTAGAGGTCGCGGCGGCATGCATGCCCATATGTTTGCGGAGAAGCCTAAAGACGCCAAGTCCACCTTAAAAAGGCTGATTCGCTACCTGGGAAGCGATAAAAAGCTGCTTTTGGCGCTTATGGTTATTGTGCTGTTGGTGACGTTGCTTACGCTGGCCGGCCCTGCCTTGCAGGCAAAAGCCATTGATGCAATCACCATCGTCACAACGGGAGAAACGCCCCGCCTACATGTGGATTTCTCCGCTTTGTTCCGGGCGTTGGTGCTGCTGGTAAGCGTCTATATCTTCACAGCCTTGCTCACGTATTTTCAGGGCATATGGGCGGCTAAGCTTTCCCAAAACACAGTCCGAACCATGCGTTCCGATTTGTTTTCAAAAATTTGTCGCCTGCCTCTGCGCTATATAGACACCCATCCCCACGGGGACATCATGAGCCGCATGACAAACGACGTGGAAAACATAGCCAATACAGTTTCCCAGTCTTTAACTTCCATGATATCCGGTCTGTTGACCATTATCGGCACGCTGGTGGTCATGCTGCTTTACAGTCCGCTTATGACCCTGGTAAGCCTGATAACCATTCCGCTGACCTTGCTTTTAAGCAGGGGGATGGCGCGCTTTATGAAGAAATACTTTGTAAAACAGCAGGCGCTGCTTGGCGAGCTCAACGGTCAGGTGGAGGAAATGGTAACCGGCTATAAAACCGTTGTCGCTTATGGCTATGAGAAGAAAGCTATTGCCAAATTTAACGCCATGTCCGATGATTTCCGCAAAAACAGTATCTTAGCGCAGTTTTTCGGAACGGTTATTTCCCCTTTGATGAATTTGATTTCAAACCTTGGATTTTTGCTCATTGCCGTAGTGGGCGGCTCCCTTGCCATTAAAGGCGCCATTACCGTTGGTGTGATTCAGGCGTTTTTGGTCTACTCCAGACAGTTTAGCCGTCCCATCAACGAGCTTGCCAACCTATACGCGCAAATTTTAACGGCCATTGCCGGTGCGGAGCGTGTTTTTGCCGTCATGGATGAACCTTCCGAGCCTGCCACCGGAACCCTTGTGCCTAGCACCGTAAAAGGGAAAATCGAGTTTCGCAACGTGTTTTTCTCCTATGATCCCGGCAAGCCTGTATTAAAGGGTTTGAACCTGTCCGTTCAGCCGGGTCAGAAGGTGGCCATTGTCGGGGCTACCGGCGCAGGCAAAACTACGATTGTCAACCTCTTGACCAGGTTTTACGATATCGACGACGGTGAAATCCTCATTGACGGAACGCCTATCAAAGAGTTTGATCGATCCGCTTTGCGGAAAAACATTGCCATTGTCTTGCAGGATACGGTGCTCTTTTCCGATACTATCGGCTATAACATTCGGTATGGACGGCTGGACGCCGATATGGCCCATTTTGAAAATGCCGCCAAGGCATCCAATGCCCATATCTTTATTGAGCGTCTGCCGCAGGGGTATAAAACGCAGCTCTCGGAATCGGGCGCTAACCTCTCCGGCGGTCAGCGGCAGCTTTTATCCATTGCGCGTACGGTGCTGGCTGATCCTCGCATTCTGATCCTGGACGAGGCTACCTCCAGCGTTGACACGCGTACAGAGCTGCACATTCAAGAAGCCATGATGAAGCTTATGGAAAACCGGACCAGTTTGATTATTGCCCACCGGCTTTCCACAATCCGCAACGCCGATAAGATTGTCGTCGTGGACGACGGTGTGGTTGCCGAGGAAGGAAACCATGAAGAGCTGCTTGCTCGAAAGGGCCGCTATTACCGGCTTTATCAAACCCAGTACGAAGGCATTGCCACATAAAGCATGGTACTTCGGAAAGTTTAGTACTTCGGAAGAGTTAAACTCTTCCGAAAGTACGTACATAAAAAAAACCACACAGATACCCCCTATGTTTTTCGTCGAACATAGGGGGGTGTTTTTATGTCAGTAGGAGTGCTCAAAATGAGGGCTTGCCAAAGCACATCGTTCTTGCGTATGAAGGATTCTGGGCCGCAATATATCAAATGTTGCTACATATAAAAATCCGGCGCTTGCCAAAACAAGCGCCGGATGCGTTTTTTATCGAACCACTCTGTAAGCAGAATGGAATCTTATGTTATAATAGCCCGAGGTCAAACTGTCAATCCGAACTCTGGAACCCGGCCGGGGGGAATGGATAAACTCCCCATCTCCTATGTATATGCCAATGTGAGAGATGCGACCGCGCACACCTGTCGCAAAGGTCACTAAATCACCGGGTTGAAGCTCTGAACGAGAAATTTTCACGCCATCTTTATACTGCTGCGTGCGG
>DUUG01000249.1 GCA_012841675.1 Clostridiales bacterium | reverse complement strand
GTCGGTTATTCTCTCGTCCCGGCAAGTCCAGAGGGGTACGAAGTCCGAACAAGTGAAACCCCAGGCGACGATGGCAAGCTCCATCACGGTGGTTTATTGGTTTTTGAGCAACTTTCGGAAGGTGAATGGATTTTCCACAGCATTAGCGACGGAATGCAGTTTTAAAAAAACAAGGCGGATAAGCAACTTGCTTATCCGCCTTTTCTATTCTGTTACGATCCGCTTTTTTAAGCAGAAAGCTTTCCAACAAAAACTAGCAACGCTACCGCCTAAAACCGGATGCGGAAGGTTTCCACTGAAAAAGGCGTAATATCAAAGGAGAATTCGCCGTTTTCCACCGGGATTTCTCTTTCGTCCTGTTCCATCAGGTTGCAGGCCGTGACACTTTTCATCGGCAGATTCCACGTGACACGAACTGTGCCCCGCTTGGCCTCCGCCTCGTACACACGTAAAATCAACCCGTCGCCGTCTTCGGCCTGTTTAATGGCGTCAATCACCACATGGCTCCGGTTCAGGCTTACAAAGGAATGCGCTTCCGGCAGGTTCCCTTCCTGTTTTTTGGCAGCAATAACCCGCAGCGGCTCGTTCAAAGCAAACCCTTCGGCCACTACGCCTCCCTCTTGCCATGCATGCGCATGGGGGTAGAGACTGTAGGTAAAGGTATGCTCGCCCTTGTCGCCGGTTGTATCCGGGCAGATGGGCGCCTTCAGAAGGGTCAGCCGCATCTGGTTGTCGCGGATGTCATAGCCATACTTGCAGTCGTTTAACAAACTAACACCGTAGTCGCCTTCGGACAAATCGGCCCATTTATGACCGCACGCCTCGAACTTCGCTCTGTCAAAGGAGGTATTCCAATGGGTCGGCCGCGCAATGGCGCCATGCTGAATCTCGTAGGAGGCAAAGCTGCTCTTAATTGCCACGGGGAAGGCGGCTTTCAGAATTTTTTCTGTCTCCTGCCAGTCGACATGGGTCACAAAATCTACACGCTTTGCACCGGCGGCAAGCACAATATCCTGCGTGATAACCGACTTGTTAAACCGGCGAACCACACGAACAGCCGCACGCACCGGGGTGCATTCCGAAACCGTAATTCTTTCCGCTTCCGGTTCCCATCCTTTTTTTTGGTAGTTCAGCTCTAAATTCCATGCGCTTTCGTGAATGGGTTTGTCCTGGAAAATCTGCAGGCGATTGCCCTTTCCGCTTAAAACCTCTCTGTCGTTTACCTTGTCGTACACGGAAGTCAGATAGCCGTTTTCATCCAGCAAAACACGCAAGTTTTCGTTTTCCAGCCTGTCTTTGGAGACAAACAGACCGGTTTCGGGCGCTTTTTCCGCCGAAACCAGACGGAAAGCCCGATAGCCCATAGCAGGCACGTCTTTTGCTAAAAAGGTGACACAAGCGCCTTCCTTCGTTTCTTGAACAGAAAACGGCAAGGGTTTTCCATCTTCATCTGCCGACACAAGGTTTGCATTAGACAGCGTTACGGAGACAAGCTGCGTCTGCGGCCAGGAGTTAAAATTCCAGCAGACAACGCTGTCTTCCGGCAGGGAAATGCTCTCCGTCAGCTTCTGCAAAGCATTTTGCAAAACGGCGCCGCCGCGTCTGTGCATCTCGGCATAGTCTTTCTTGCTGTCCTCATGGGCTTCGCGGATGGAAGTGCCGGGCAGAAGGTCGTGGAACTGGTTGGTAAGCAGAATTTTCCAAACGGCCTCCAGCTCCTCCGCCGGGTACTCCGAATCGGCAAAAACGGCCGCAAACGCACAGGCCATTTCGCTTCGTGAAAGCAAAAATTCGCCTTGGCGGTTGTTTTTCTTGGTAAAAGCTTGGCTTGTATACGTTCCCCGGTGGTTTTCATAGTACATTTCGTCATTCCAGACGGGGAATTCGTCTTTAAACTGGGCAACTCTTTCGAAAAATTCTTTGGCGCCGCCCGCTTTGCTGGCCGGAATACCGGGGATTTTGGCAAGCCTTCGGCCGTTTTCCACCATGCCCAACGTCGGGCCGCCGCCCCCGTCGCCATAGCCGTACATGCTCATAGAAACATCGGCTATGGTTTTCTGGTCGTTGTTCTCCCAAGCGGCAAGCAGCTTGCCCGGTTCATACTCGCCGTTATAAGGCGTGCGCTGGAGGTAGGCCAAGACTTCCGACCCGTCGATACCTCTCCATGTAAAGAGCGTGTGGGGGAAGCGGTTAGTGTCCTGGCCGTTTAATTTAGAGGTAAGAAAATATTTCATGCCGCTTTTCTTGATAATCTGCGGCAATGCCCAAGAAAATCCAAAACAGTCGGGCAGCCAGTAGATATCAGAAGAAATGCCAAACTCTTTCTCAAAAAAGCCTTTGCCGTATAACAACTGGCGCACGAGGGCTTCCCCTCCGGCCACGTTAGTGTCTGCCTCGACCCAAGCGTTTCCGACGACTTCCCACTGGTTATCGGCGATTTTGCGCTTAATTTCCGCATAAACCTCCGGATAGTAGGTTTTTACATAGTCGTATAAAACGGCCTGACTTTGAGAAAACACCGCATCGGGATACCGGTCTAGCAAAGCGATGGTATTGGAAAAGGTCCGCGCGCATTTGCGAACGACCTCGCGGATTGTCCAAAGCCAAGCAACGTCAATGTGGCTGTGACCGGCCATAATGACCTCGCCCTGGGGCAGCCAGCGGATTTTTCCAAGCCTGTCCCAAAGAAGCTCCGCTGCCGGCGCAAAGGATGCACGCACTTGGCTTTCATCAAAGTCAAAAGCAACCATATGAAGCGAATCGTCCAGCGCGGCAAAAACACGGGCTTTGACCGCCTCGTCGCGAATACAGTCAAGGGATGCATACACCATCATAACGTCGAAATAATAGCTTTCCGCTACCGGATCCACCGCGGCTAAACATGCTTTGGCCAGACTATATGTCATCTCACGGCCGCCTGCCAATATCACGTTGCACAAAGCGCCGGAGTCAACGGTGGCTTCCACTTCAATTTGCAGCTTCTGCCCTGCCTTCACATCTTTAGGCAAAAAAATCTGATCTCTATGTACCCAGCCGGAGTTCATCCGTGAGCTTACGCCGCCAACAATCTTTCCGTCAATGCGGACAATGGCCTCACCGCCGAAATCAAGCTCTAAATACAGCTTTTCGTTGGCATAGTCCTCCGGAATCGTAAGGTCGGCAGAAAGCCACAGGGTTTCATCGTAGGTGGTTGTCCACGAATCACCTAGGCGCATGGTTCTTGCCGGGGCATCATCATATATAAACTCGCCTGGCGCCACATGACGGCCGGATTTCACCGTCCATTCGGGAATGGAAAGGGATTTTAAATAGACATATGGCGCAATTTGCTTCATCATATGCCGTAGAATTTCCTTGCGAGCCGTTTGCATATATACTCCTCCTGCTTTGTGTTTTATTAACTTCTTGTCAAATTATAGCATATGAGAAAGGGATAATCTATAAGAAACTTTGCAGATTGGGATATTATTTCAGGTTGGTACTCATGTAATGCTACGAGTTACGTACCGCAGGGCAGAATAAAACCCATTTATCGTTGTATTTATGGCAAGATGGCCGATTTCCATAAGAATTAGTAATACAAGCACAAAGAGATTACTAAGTGGACTCTAAAGGAACACCGAACTTCCGGCGGGGGTGATTTTACAGTGTTTTCGTCATTTTAATATGCGGGCAGTATTCCTCATAGTATATATCG
>DUUG01000248.1 GCA_012841675.1 Clostridiales bacterium | reverse complement strand
CACGGTACCGCCGGGTTTCTGCCCATACTATCGGAGAAAGGCGGAAAAATGACGAAACGCAAAAGAAACCTTCGGAATCTTACATGGATCATCCTTGCGCTTCAAATATTTTGCGTTGCCTGTAAGCCTGTGGAGAAATTGCCAAAAGCGTCGGGCAGCGCAACGACACCGGAGCAAAGCTCTGATCCTTTCGGAATAAATACGTCTTTGGCTACCCTTCCGCCGGACGGGGCAGGCTCGTCGGAAGACACCAATTTTCCGACAAGCACCCTTGAGACTCCCTCCGGCAGCGGGGAAACCACCATACAGTCATCCACCACTTGGCCGGACAGCGGACAGACAACGTCACATACGACGACACCTGTTCCTATTACGACGCCTGCGCCTTCGCATCCTGCGACTACGCGCTCTCAAACAACACCTCCTGTCACCACGGCACCTGTGACCACAACGAAACGGCCGGCCACAACGGCGATAACAACCGCAGCAACGCAACCGCCTTCCACTACGCCGGCGGTATCCTACATAAAGCAAAACATCAAAGTTCCTGCCCAGCCGGGCACCAACACGCAAACTAACGCCTACGCCACCGTGGATTACAGCTATGCGGCGGAGGGGTATATTAGCGTCCAATACAACCAGAACACGACCAAGCGTGTTAAGGTGCGTGTGGCCATGGGCGATAAAAACATGACGTATGACCTGCTGTTGCGGCAGAGATACGAGGTTTTTCCGTTGACTTACGGAAGTGGAACGTATAAAATCACCGTATACGAGCAGGTGGAGGGGACAAGCTATGCGGTAGCCTTAGCAACGGAAATCCAAGTCACCCTTCGAAACTCGCTGGTTCCCTATGTGACGCCGACGCAGACCGTTTATTTTACCTCCTCGTCAAATGTGGTGGCCAAGGCAGGGGAAATTGCCAAAAACAGCACTAGCGATTTTGAAGTGCTCAACAAGGTTTACACTTGGATAACCGAAAACATCCAGTATGACCATAACCGCGCCGCCGACGTGTTGGAAGGGCGGCTGACGCTTTATATTCCCTCGCCGGACGCAACCCTTGCCAGCAAAAAAGGAATTTGCTATGACTATGCCTCCTTCATGGCGGCCATGTTGCGGTCTTACCGTATTCCCACGCGGCTGGTCAAAGGCTATGTTTCCAGGGGCGGAAAGCCGGGATACCATGCCTGGGTAGAGGTTTACTGTGAAACGGGCGGCACATTGCCGGGCGGGCTGGCCGTCAAGGCAGGGACATGGACGCGGATTGACGCGACCTACGGTGCCGTCGATTTAACATATCACACAAAGGGCTATCAATACACAACGTCCTCGATTGAATAAAGGAGGCGACCCCATGAAGCAAAAGCAGAACGTCCGCCGCTTTACGGCGGAAGAGACCGCCGCATTTTTTGGGCGCTTGGGCATGATTTTGGATGCCGGCATTTCCATTCAGGAAGGAATTGGCCTTCTGCGGGATGGGGAAAACGATTCGCTTTACACCCAAATGGAACATAATATAACTGAACATCGCATGCCGCTTCATAAGGCTCTGGAAAATTCCGGTCGTTTTCGGGATTATGCCGTCCGCATGGTGGCCGTTGGAGAAATGACAGGCCGGCTGGACGAGGTATGCCACCGGCTTTCGGAGTATTACGCGCAAGAGGCAACCAATCGGCAGCTGATCCGCAATACGCTTTTATACCCTGCCGTTTTGGCGGGCATGCTGGCGGCGGTGCTGTTTGTGTTGGTAACGGAAGTGCTTCCGATTTTTAATCGGGTGTTTGCTGAGCTTGGTATGGAAATGACCGGTATATCCGCCGTTTTTCTGCGTTTAGGCAAATGGGCGGGGGTGGCTTTGGTTGCGCTGCTTGCCGTTTGCGCGGCGGTGGTGGTCATTATCCTTCTGGCACGGCGGGGGGCAAGCGTTTGGCAGAATTTCCTTGAAAAAAGCTTTCTAACCCGGCGCCTTTACGAGAAAATTTCCATTGGCAGGTTGGCGTCCTCTCTGGCCCTTGCCATGGCCTCGGGTAAAAATACCGATGAGGCCGTGGAAGTGGCGGGAACTATGACCACCCATAAGGGGCTTTTAAAAAAGCTGCGGACAGCGCAACAAGCTATGAAGGAAGGGGCCAATCTGGCCCGCGCCTTGGGAGATACGGGCATTTTAACGCCTTTACAGACCAATATGCTGGCAGTAGGCATCAAAGCAGGGCAGACAGACAGCGTGCTTGCGCAATTGGCGCAGAGCTTAGACGAAGAAGCGGAATTGGCAGCCGGCCGTATGATTTCCTTGGTTGAGCCGATTTTGGTTTCCATTTTGTCTGCTTTGGTGGGGCTGATTCTTTTATCCGTCCTGCTTCCGCTGCTTGGCGTCATGTCCTCCATTGGTTAGGAGGAAAGAACATGAAGAATTCTTCGTTTCGAGCGTGGTTTTTGTCATTGATTGGGTTTGCTGCCTGCCTTGGTATGCTGTTTTACCTTGCCGCCAAACCGGGGCCCGGCCATAAAGAAAAGCAGATAGAGCGAATTTATAACGCCGTCTGGCGGGCCACTATCCATTGTTATGCCATGGAGGGCAGATATCCTCCGTCGCTTTCGTATATGGAAGAAGTATACGGACTTCAGATTGACAAAGACGCATTTATCGTGGAATACGAGCGGCCAGGTGGCAATATTGCGCCGCGTATTGAGGTGCTGCGCATTAACGACGACGCAGGAGGGCGGCGGAAATGAAAATTGGCAAAAAAAATGCCTCTTCATGGCTTAACGCAATGCTGATTTTGACCCTGTTTTGCGTTTTTGCCGTTTCCGCGCTTTTATACACCTTGTTTGGCGCCCGTGCGCATAAAAACATCGTCACACGGTCGGAGCAGTCTTTTCAAATGCACATTCCGCTTGCCTACCTAGAAGGGCGGATTCGAAGTGCGGATGCGGAAGGGGCTGTCTATGTGGAACCGGGTGCGGAGGGCGATATTCTGTGTCTGGACCAAGCGTTCGGCGACCGCATGATTCAGACGAGGATTTATACCCATAAGGGGCAGCTTTACGAGCTGACGGCATTGCCGGGGGCAAGCGTTTTGCCGGAACATGGACAACCGATTTTCCCGCTTTCTAAGCTGTCGATTATTGAGCTGTCACCCGGTCTTCTGCGTTTAGATATCCAAACCGAAGATGGCAATGAGAACAGCGCGATCGTGTATCTGCGGGCCTCAGGTCAATAGGAGGAAAGGTATGGTACAGTGGAAACTGCCGGCGGAACGTCGGCGGGCAGGGGCTGCAAGCAATACGGGCAGATCCCTGGCCTTTATGGCCGAGCTTTTAATTATGCTGCTGTTTTTCCTTTTGGCCGGAAGCATTACGGCGCTTGTGTTTGTCCGCTCTTATACCATATCCCAAGACGCCGCGCAAAAACAGGAAGCGCTTCGCATTGCCCATAATGCCTATGAGGTGGCAAGGTATGCCGCCGACCGCCCGGAAGTTTTACAGAGCGTTTTGAAGCTTTCGGAGGAAAACGGAATATACACCACAAAGCAAAACGATGTAAGCCTTTTTGTTTCTATTTTGGAAACATTAGCGCCGGCCGGCAGGATCTATACGGCAGATATACGCGTGGAGAACCACCGGGGGGAAATACTGACCCAGACGAAGGCTTCTCGGTATGTAAGTTTTGCAGATTCGCCCGGTGGGAACTAATTGGCGGAATGCTCGTCTGAAAGGGGGAGAGATTTTGAAGCGGTCGAAAAATCCCGTTATCAATGTGGGCGGAAGCTCCGTATTGGTTATTTTCGTGGTTCTCTCCCTTGTGATTTTTTCTGTTTTGTCGCTGGTTTCGGCCAGGGCCGATAGGCGCATGGTGTTTCGGCAGGAAAATACCTTGCTTCAGCGGCAAAAAGCCGAAGCCTCCGCCGAGGAGCGTTTGGCGGAGATTGACACGGCACTTTTGCCCTTAAAAAACACTCCCGTTTCCCAGTGGGAAGGCAGGGAAGAGGCGCTTTTGACGAATCTGCCCGTGACAATTGTGCGGGAGGGCGAGGCTGTTTTGCTATCCTTTGAAACCTCCTTTGAAGAAGCGGTTACCAAAGTCGTTCTTCGGCTGGAGGATACTTGGGAAGGAAATATACGAAGTGCCATTGTCCAGTGGAAAACGAATATCAACGCCGAAGAAGATGACAATGGCCAGTTGGTTGAAATACTAGATTAAGTGGTTATACTTACATACTAAAGGAGATAAACATGCTGCATCAAGTTCTACAACGGGCGTTGGAGCTGAATGCTTCGGATATATTTATTATTGCCGGTCTGCCGCTTTCCTTTAAAATAGACGGCGCCATACAGAGAGAGAATCAGATTTTATCCTCCGAGGATTCTGCGTCCATGGTGAGCGCGTTGTATGCGGCGGCCAATTCACGGCCGGAGAACCGGCTGCGGGAAAAGGGCGACGATGACTTTTCCCTGTCCGTTCCGGGACTGGCCCGTTTCCGCGTCAGTGCGTTTAAACAGCGGGGGACGTTGTCGGCTGTGGTGCGCGTGGTACCGTTTACGCTTCCGGATCCGAAAAAAATCAACATTCCGGACGCTGTGCTTGCGCTGGCTAACCGGCAGAAGGGGCTTGTGTTAGTCACAGGCGCCGCCGGCAGCGGTAAATCAACGACGCTTACTTGCATGATCGACGAAATCAATAAAACGCGCAACTGTCATATCATCACCATTGAAGACCCTATCGAATATCTTCACCGCCACAAAAAGAGTATTGTTACACAGCGTGAAATTGCCACGGATACGGAAGATTATCTGCATGCCCTGCGAGCGGCCCTGCGCCAATCTATTGATGTTATTCTCATTGGGGAAATGCGGGATTACAACACCATTGCCACCGCTATGACGGCGGCGGAAACGGGCCATCTAGTGTTTTCCACCTTGCATACGGTCGGTGCCGCCAATACGATTGACCGGGTTATAGACGTGTTTCCTGCCGAACAGCAGCGGCAGATTCGAACGCAGCTGGCTATGGTGCTGGAAGCCGTCATATCACAGCAGCTTATTCCGGCGCTAGACGGTACGGTGGTGCCCGTTTTTGAGATTATGACGGCCAGCAACGCCGTTCGGCATATGATCCGGGAAGGCAAGATCCACCAGATCGATTCTGTCATCCATTCTTCCCCCGCCGAAGGAATGATCAGTATGGATACCAGTATTTTTGCGCTGTATGAAGCCAACCGCATCTCGAAGGAAACGGCTCTTTCCTTTGCCACCAACGTGGATCTGATGGAAAAGCGCATCAACATGGCTCGATAACTGCAGGAAAGAGGGAAACTTACACCATGGAACATAGGATGTCGGTTATTATCCCGGCGTATAATGAACAGGACAATGTTGCCGCGCTGGCCGAGGCCGTTCGAAGCTCGTTAGCCGATGCGAATATCCCTTTTGAGCTGATTTTTGTAGACGATGGCTCTTCCGATCAGACATGGGCGGCCATTTCTGCCGAGGCGAAGGCCGATTCTCGCATAAGAGGGCTTCGCTTTTCCCGAAACTTCGGGAAGGAATCGGCCATTTTCGCAGGGTTGCGCGCGGCCAAGGGCGACTGTTGTGTGGTGATGGACGCTGACCTGCAGCATCCGCCGGAAACGCTGTCGCGGATGTACTCCCTCTGGAAGGATGAGGGGTTTTTCATTGTTGAGGCAAAAAAGCGTTCCCGCGGGAATGAAAAGGTTTCGTACCGCTTATTTGCGCAGTTGTTCTACGGGCTGCTTAAGGTCATGTCCGGTCAGGATCTGAGAAACGGCTCGGATTTCCGCCTGCTTGACCGAAAGGTCGTGGACGAGTTAAACAAGATGCCCGAACGGCAGACGTTTTTCCGTGCCATGTCCGGCTGGCTTGGGTTTAAAAGTGCGGTGGTGGAATTTGACGTGGCAGAACGCCACGCAGGGAGAACCAAATTTTCGCCCCGCCGGTTAATAAAATACGCCCTTTCGTCCATTGCGTCCTTTACGGCCGTGCCTATGCAGATTGTCACCGGTGTTGGTTTTGCGTTCTTCATCTTTGCGGTGCTGCTTGGCGTATACACATTAATCCAAAAGCTCACCGGCCACAGCGCCGAAGGCTTTACCACGGTGATTTTGCTGCTTTTGCTAATCGGCAGCATTTTGATGATTAGCCTTGGCATCATCGGGTATTATATTGCCCGAATCTACGAGGAAATTAAGGCTCGCCCGCGGTATGTGCTGGCGGATGAGATCAGAGGTCAGGAGGATGACCAATGAAGCTTTTAAAAACGGTAGACAAAGCAACGCGTCGCTATTACTGGACGGTGTTTCTGCTGCCTATGGGCGTTCTGCTGCTTATGTATGCAACGCGCCTGGTATTTCCTTTTGGCAAGAATTCGCTTCTGGTGCTGGATTTGAATGCCCAATACATCGCCTATTATGAAGCCTTCCGAGACGCGTTTTGGGGAGAAGGCAGCCTGATTTATAACTGGAGCAGAACACTTGGCGGTGAAAATTTCGGCATCATGGCCTACTACACCGGCAGCCCGTTTATGCTTATTTATGTTTTATTCCCCAAAAAGCTGATTACGGAAGCGTTGTTGACCACGGCGCTGCTGCGTACGGGCTTTGCCGCGCTGGCCTTTGCTTGGTATCTGAAAAAATCCAGGGGCGCCAGCGGCATTCGTGTGATTATCTTCTCCACCCTGTACGCTTTGATGGCGTATATGGTCATTCACCAGATGAACCCAATGTGGCTGGATGCGGTGATTGGTCTGCCGCTAGTCATGCTGGGGGTGGAGCGGCTTTTGACGGAAGGGCGCTTCCTTTTATATACCGCTTCCCTTTCTGCGGTTTTTATTTCCAACTTCTACATTGGGTATATGGTCGCTATTTTCACGGCGGTATACTTTTTTTACGTTTACTTTCTCAAATGCCATGGCAAAGAGGGGAAAATTGCCCGGTTCTGGCCGCAGCTATTCAAATTTGCCGCATTTTCACTTCTTTCTGCGGTTATTGCCGCGGGGATGCTTGTGCCGGCGTATTTTTCTTTGACGCTTGGGAAAACCGAGTTTTCCGACCCGAGCTTTGCCCTTCGGTCGAAATTTGCGCTTTTTGACGCGCTTCCGAAATTTCTGTTTGGCGCGTATGATACGGTTCGGCCGGAGGGGCTTCCAACCCTGTCCATCGGCATGATGCCGCTTTTGCTGCTGCCGCTATATTTTGTCAACCGGCGGATCCCTGTGAAGGAAAAAATCATGGCCGGTGTTGTGATCTTTTTCCTCTTTATCAGTATGACCATGTCGACGATGGACTTGGTTTGGCACGGATTCCAGAACCCCAATTGGCTCAACTACCGCTATTCGTTTATCCTTTGCGGATTTTTGCTTATCCTTGCCTTCGACGCCTTTAATAATGTGGAAGGCGGCTATACGGCCGGCAATGTGGGTGCCGCCGGCATGGGACTTTTGGCGTTTATTCTACTGGTAGAAAAAACCGGGTATGAATATATCGACACGCGGATTACCATCTGGAGTTCTATCCTTTGGGTGCTTGTGTATTTTGGTTTCCTGGCGTATGACGCCCAGAAGGGCGGGCGCAACAACCATACGGCCCTGATTGTCCTGACGGGCGTTATATGCGCCGAGCTTTATATCGGCGGGTTTACCAATTTGATGTTTGTGGATCATGATGTTGTGTTTACCAGCCGGAAAACCTACCGCGACTTTATCGACGGCACTTTGCCTGCCGCCCGGAAGCTGCAGGCAATGGACAAAGGTTTCTACCGGACGGAAAAAACCTACACACGCACGGTCAATGACGCTATGGCCTTTGGCTTTAAAGGCATAAGCCATTCCAGCTCGACGCTAAATGCCGATGCCATTGCCTATGTGGGAAAGCTTGGATACAGCACGGCGGGGCATTGGTCCCAGTATCGTTTTTCCGTTCCCTCCATTGATGCCATTGTGGGCATTAAATACGTTCTCACAAAAAACGAAAACACCTTCGGCATGAACCCTGTCTTTGAGGAAAACGGCATCTATGTGCTGGAAAACCCGCTGGTTTTCCCGATTGTTTACCCGGTATCTAACCAATATTACACATTCCTAAAAGAAAAGGAAGAAGAGGAATTGCCGCCCGGGCAAATAAGCAATCCCTTTGATGACCAAAATCGCATGCTTTCCGCCATGATCGGAAGCGATGAGGTAATTTCCTTCTACACGCCGATTCCCACGCCTCAGATTGAATATTTGAATGTGAATACGAAGCAGTATGGCCAAGGGTATACCAAGTATTTCCCTGAGACGGAAGGAAACTCGCATATCGAGTTTAAGCTGCAGGGGATGGGAAACAAGGAGCTTTACGTTGCGTTCCCCTCGGCCTACCCGCGGAAGGTTAACCTTTGGCTTCGGACGAAGAACCCCAAAGCAGAGGAGCCTGTGGGTGAAAACGAAAAGCCCCCGTCCTCTACCACCGACCAGTTCCACGGCGCCTATTTTGACGGCAGCAACGGCAACATTGTGCCGCTTGGCCAGTATGCGGAAGGGGAGGAGTTTTCCCTGCTGATGGGCATTCCCTCCAAGGAAAGCGGCGGAAGCGGAGAAGTGTTTCTCCGGGATATGCTGTTTTACACGTTTGACAAGGAGCTTTTCTTAGAAAAAACGGCAGAGCTTCGCCATTCGGTTTCTAAAATCGAGCTGGTGCGGGCAACAAAGATTGAGATGGATGTGACCGTAAAAGACGACCAGAGCATGTTTGCCTCCATTCCCTTTGAACGAGGCTGGAGGGTGAAAGCCAACGGCCAATCTATTCCCGTGACGAGAACCGACGACGGTTTGATTGGATTTACCCTTCCGGCAGGGGAATACCATGTGACTCTGTCGTTTATGCCCGACTATTTTATCATTAGTATGACCTTATCCTTCTTGGGTACGGCGCTGCTGGTTCTGCTTGTGGTGGTTCGGCGTTATATGACAAAGCATAAGCTCACGCGGGTGTCGGCATTGCTGTCCACCATGCGTTCGAAGGGCAAAAATGCAGTTGTGGCTCCGTTAGAATCTGAAAATTAGAGAAACAGCCATGTAAAGCAACTTGCTTTACATGGCTGTTTTGCGTAAATGCATTCAAAAAGGAGGATTTGTATGATTACAAAATTCCGCGGTATGAACATTTCATCCAAAGATCCCAAAAGAATGGCTCTCTTTTATCGGGATGTACTGGGGCTTACTATGCTAGGGGAGGATCCTAACTTTGATGGGGTGACCTTTGGAAATGCGGAGAATGAGCCGGTTATCTGGATCTGGGATGAAAACAAGTGGGGCAAATCCAATGGCGGAGCCGTTTGCCTAGTCTTTGATTGTGATGACCATGAAAAGACGTACGAGGAGTTGAAGCAGAAAGGTGTGTCCCTCGATCCTCCTAAAACCGCAGTTTGGGGTGGCAAGGAGCTTTATGTAACAGATCCCGACGGGAATACGATTTTGATTCTATAATCGGCGGTCATCTCATAATAAGCAGAGGTTTTCAAGAAAAAATGTGTTTACTGTACGTCCATAGGAGAAGTTTCAAAAAACGAAAACCCTCAACTTTGGAAGAAAAGTGGAGGGCTTTCGTTCTATAAGTCATAGTTTTTTATAAACTGTCATTCTCATGGTGATATAACAGACCAGGCCTCCGAGGGCATTGGAAATAGGCTCTGCCAGGAACACCCCGTTTACGCCGAATCCAACTGCCGGCAAAACCAGTGTCAACGGAACAACAATAACTGCTTTTCGAAGCAGGGAAAAGAAAATGGCATGTCTGGCGTCTCCCAGTGCCTGAAACGTAGATTGTCCGGCAGATTGAAACGCCATAAAAACATATCCAAAAAAGTATATTCGTAAAGCGCCGATTCCCAGCTCGATCATCTGCCGGTCGTCCGAGAAAACACTAAACAAAAACTTAGGAAAAATAAGAACTAACGCCCAAGCAATCATCGTGTATACGGAGCCAACGAGAGTGTTAAAGCGAATGCCTGCTTTCACCCTGTCGTTTTGCTTTGCTCCATAATTAAAACTAATAACCGGCTGTGCGCCGGTGATAACACCTGTAAGGGGAAGGGAAAAAATTTGTCGGATGGAATTGATCACAGTCATAATTCCCACATACACATCGCCGCCAAACTTCTGCAACGTAGAATTACAGGCAACCTGGACAAGAAAGTTTGTGCCTTGCATTATAAAATTGGCAGTTCCCAGCTTGGAAATACCCTTCGTAATGGATCTATCTATTTTCATTTGACTTTTTTTCAGTCGAATGATTGCTTTCTTGCTCATAAGGAAATATAAAACCCAAATTGCCGACAACGCTTGGCTGATAATGGTTGCCAATGCGGCGCCTGCCACCCCCATGTTCCATCCGAATATGAAAATAGGGTCTAGTACGATATTGGTAACGGCGCCTAGGACTATGGTCAACATACCGACCTTTGGAAAACCCTGGGCATTGATATAGCCGTTTAACCCGGTGGTTATCATAGAGAAGAAGGTGCCGATCAGATAAATTCTTAAATACTCCTCAGCATATACATACGATGCCTCGCTGGCACCAAACAGAAACAAAATAGGCCGGCAAAAGATATAACTGACCGCAGTTAAAATGACGGAACTTACCACCAATAGCGCAAAGGAAGTTCCCAGGATCTTTTCCGCTTTTTCCGGCTCGTTAGCGCCTCTTGCCATAGAAAAAAGCGGAACTCCGCCCATTCCGAACAGAGCGGTAAATGCCATGATAAGTGTAATAATGGGAAACGCCAGACCGACACCAGTTAATGCAATGCCGCTGCCATCTCCCATATGCCCTATGTAAATTCGGTCAACCACGTTGTAGAGAAGATGAATCAGTTGCGCAAGCGTTAGAGGAATGGCCTGCGCAACAATACATTTCCACATAGGACCCTTTGAAAAATCATTTTTTAGTTTTGCTGTTTTTTGCTCCATTATATAATCCTTTTAAGCTTAAGTCTTAACTAAAAATCTCGTAACAATGTTAAGCAGAGCAATGGTTTCCATTGCTCTGCTTTTATGTACTACGAATTAGCCGTTTTGGAAGGTAACCAGCAAGGGGAAATGGTCGGAAGGGTAGCGGCCGTTCATTTTGATGGCCAAAACCTCGGCGCGAACGGGGTGGTAAAGCCCGGGCGTGTAGAAAATGTGGTCGATGGGGCTTGCCTCTAATGTAAGTTCTTTCTTTCCAAAGCCGTGGAAGGTGGCAAGGTCAGACCGCTCGGGCGCGTCCAACCGCGCGTCGCGCAAGGGCTCCTGCGTCATGACTTGGTAAGGCTTGCTGCCCACAGCGCAGTTATAGTCGCCGGCCAGAAAACACTGGGTTTGCAGCGAAGAAAGGGCCGCTTCCCGGGCTACCTCTGCGCCCTTTACCTGCGCGATGGGGCCTGCATGTTCTAAATGCAATGACGCCACACCGATTACTTGTCCGGTTTCTTTTTCCTTCAGTGCCACCAAAGTGCATATGCGGTTGTGATGGGCATCCCATCCACAGGAGGGAAGCAAAGGCGTTTCTGAAAGCCAAACGGTTTTTGCGCCGACGTTTTCAAAAAGGCTGCGGCGGAAAAACACAGGGGAGAACTCGCCCGACATGCCGCCATCGTCACGGCCGACGCCAAAGAAATCGTAATCGGGGAGCATGGCACGCAAATACTGCATCTGATCGGGCAGCGCCTCCTGCATGCAGAGAATGTCCGGCCGCCGGGACTTAATAAGCGCTACCAGAGCCGCTTTACGGTTACTCCACGCGTTTTCCCCTGTATCGTCGTTGCTGTTCCGGATATTATAGGACATGATGGTAAGCGTATTCATTGCAATCGTTCCTTTCAGGCGTCTTTTTGTGCGGAAATAATTCTTTTTATTCCGGTCAGGTCGGCATGTGCGTCTAACGTGAGCCCTCTTCCCGCAAGCAAGGAAAGCACTGTTTCGGCCTGTCCTTGACCAATTTCCAACAATGCTAGTCCGTCGGGAGCAAGGGCAGAGAGCCAGCGGAGGGAAAATGCCCGGTAGAAGACCAAGCCGTCGGCCCCGCCGTCAAGTGCCAAGGCCGGCTCAAACGCAAGAGAATCCTTGTATGGCCCGGTCAACTCGGCGGTTGTTAAGTAGGGCGGGTTAAAAAGGATCACATCCCACTGCGTTGCAGGAACCGGGTCCGCCAGCGCATCGATATTTAAAAGTGTAGGTGTGGGAGTGACCCCTAAATGGCCGGCGTTTTCCGCCGCCATGGCCAGCGCTTCGGAGGAAATGTCGGCCAAAGTTAGGGAAACGGTTACATTTTTCTTTGCCAGCTCCAGCGCCAGCGTAATCCCAAGGCAGCCGCTTCCGCAGCAGAGGTCTAATATGTCCAAGTGTTTTGTGGGCATTTTAAGAAAATCCAGCGCCGTATCGATCATGGTTTCGCTGTCGGCACGGGGAATTAAGCAACTTGTGTTCAGCTGAAAAGTGCGTCCGTAAAAGTCCCAAGCGCCAAGCAGATAGGCCAGCGGCTCGCCCTGCAAGCGCCTTGCAAGGAGGGCTTCCGCCGCAGACATTACTGCCAAAGGAAGCTGCATTTCTTGCCGAATCCAAAATTCGGAAGGCTTAGTGCCGGACGCCAGACAGGCAAGCTCTTTGGCTTCCAGCCGGCGGGACGACGGCAACAGGGACAGCGGAGCCAGGTTTTCCTCCAAATAGGAAAACAGGGAAGCAAGGGTTACCATTGATCGGCCCCTTTTTCTTCCGGTACGACCCGTTCCAGCGCATCAATAGCCACAGAAATCATCTCATCGTCCGGCTCGACCGTCGTAAGCCGCTGCAGTGCTAAGCCCGGCGCCCGAAGAATCCGTGTAAAGGCGGTATCATACCGGCCGGCCAGCCTTGTCGCTTCATAGGCAAGCCCCGCTACCAGCGGCAGAAGTAATAGACGCAACACGAGCCGCCAGACCAGATGGTCAACGGTGATGAAGGAAAACACCAGAATGGATACGATCATAGTTAAAAACAAAAAACTCGTGCCACAGCGGGGATGAAAGCGCGAAAACCGCCGGACGTTTTCCACCGTCAGCTCCTCGCCTGCTTCGTAACAGTAGACAGCCTTGTGCTCTGCACCGTGGAAGCCGTACACCCGTTTCATGTCCTTCATTTTGGAGGAAAAGTAGATAAATCCGAGAAAAATCAAAAGGCGAAGCAGGCCTTCTGCCAGCGAGCGGAGAAAATAGATGTTTTCAAGGCCGAAAAAGTCCAAAATGGCGGCTAGTACAGTCGGTATGAATATAAACAGCAGAACGGGCAAGGCAATCCCCAAGACAACGGCCAAATTCATAAAGAATTTTTCCGCCTTTTTCGAGCCGACTTTCTTTTCCAGCCAACGTTCAAACCGGCCGGGCTCTTCCTCGATCTCTAATTGCTCGGCGGAGAACATCACCTGCGATACGCCCTGCTTTATAGAGCTTCCAAATGCGACAACGCCGCGCAGAATCGGCAGCTTCCAAAGCCGGTTTTTTTCTCCTGCAGGAGTGTATGCTTCCTCGCGGACAGCCCGGCTTCCGTCGCTTTTTAATATTACGGTGGCGATTTTTTTAGGGCCTTTCATCATAATGCCTTCGATCAAGGCCTGACCGCCGATAGTCGTCTTGTAGGCGCACGAAGCGTTTTTCTCTGTCATGTACTGTTCCTTTCACGCTTGAAACGGTTTTCCATGCTCTAGCGAAGCGGCAGGCGGATAATAGCAGTCGTACCTTCGCCCACCTTGCTTTCCAGAGTCAGTGTGCCGTTATGAAGCATCACAATTTCATCGCACACAGCAAGGCCAATTCCGCTGCCTGGCTGGCGGGATTTGCCCTTGTAGAATTTCTGCTTGATATGGGGAAGATCCTCCGGCGCAATCCCCACGCCGTGGTCGGTAATGCGAATTTCCACCATCCCGGCAGCTTGGTCCAGGGAAATGGAAAGGTCAATGGTTCCGCCGGGCAGAGAATACTTCCGGGCATTGTCTAAAATATTGATAAAAACCTGATGCAGCCGTGCCCGGTCGCCCTGTATGATGACATCGTCGCCCATGCGATTTTCATAGGTGACGTATAACCCGTCCTGGCGAAGCCGCTGCTCGAAGCTGAACATGGAATCCTCCAGTTCGGCGGCAATATCAATGGGCGTTTTGTTGATAACCATGCGGCCGGACTGGATCCGGGAAAAGTCTAAAAGCTCCTCTACCATTTGGCGAAGGTTTTGAGATTCCCTAGCTATAACGGCCAAGCCCCGCTGTTCTAGACTGTCTTTTTCAAAACTGCTCTGCTGCTGCAGGGTTTCTGCCCAGCCGGTAATGGCCGTTAAGGGTGTTCGGAGCTCGTGCGAAACAGAGGAGATAAAATCGTTTTTCAGCATTTCGCTTTTGCCGATTTCCGATGACATAAAGTTGATGGAATCGGCCAGTTCGCCGATTTCATCGTCAAATTTCTTTTCAATCGTGCCGCCGTATTCCCCTGCGGCAATCTGCTTGGTGATTTCATTGATCTCTTGGACAGGGTTCAAAATCGACCGCAGGAAGTAGGAGTTGGTAAACAAAACAAACCCAAAAATAGATACGGCCACAAAAATAGAAATCAGGCAAAGGGTTAAAATAATCTGATCCACATTGCGAAGGCCGGTAATCATCCGCACCGCCCCCGCCAGTTCACCGTTTGGAAAATACAGCGGCGCCGTAACGGAAAGAACGCGCTCTTTAGTAAAGCTGTCTTCCCCGGCGTAGGAGGTGGTTTTCTGCTGCTTCAAAGCGGTGGCTACATCCGGGGTGCCCGGGTCAAAGCCGGAAAAGAGCCCGTCGGAGGAGGAGTACCGAACGCGCTCATTGCGCTGAATAACTTGGAATTCCATTTTGTCCCTGTCTACGAATTCCTCCGCATACCGACGGGTGTTTTCAAAAAAAAGCGTCGGATCGCTGCTTTGGTATGTTTGTAAAAAGAGAGCGGTGGTGTCTGCCCTGGCGATAAGTTGCGAAGTTAGGTTTGTATAGTAAAAATTGTAGGCAGTAATGCAAAACACAGCCACAAATACCAGCAAAATCAAAGCGACTAACCCTAGGTTGTTCACCAACCAGCGCCGCTTTAAGCCTTTTGCTTTAAACATATTTGTTAAGGGCATATCCACTCTCCTTTCCTCTATTTTAGGGGAGTTTTAGTCCACCCACTTATACCCATAGCCCCATACGGCCACCAAATGCTGAGGACTGGCGGGGTCGTCTTCAATTTTTTTCCGAATTCGTCTTAAGTTTACGTCAATAATTTTGGCTTCGCCGAAATAATCTTCGCCCCAGACAGCGCTAAGCATTTCTTCTCGGGAGATGGCTTTGTTTCGGTTCTCAAAGAAGTATTTCATGATTAAGTATTCCACTTGGGTCAAACTGACCGGCACGCCGTCCTTAGTTAACGTTCTGCTGCGAAGATCTAAGGCAAAGCGACCGGAGACAATGATGTTGGAGTTGGATGAAAAATTTCCCTCGCCGGACAAAACTCCAATACGGCGAGCCAAGGCATCCACCCGGGCGAGCAGCTCGGTGGGGGAGAAGGGCTTGGGCACATAATCGTCGGCGCCGATCATCAGACCCGTCACCTTATCCATCTCCTGGGCACGGGCGGTCAGCATAATGATCCCCATTTTGGATCCGCTTTGCCGAATTTGCCGGCAAACCTCAAACCCGTCAATACCGGGCAGCATTATATCCAGCAGAGCAATGGAAAAATCCGGCTCCTCGGCAAGAATGGCCAAGGCCTCCTCACCGGTAGAGGCAATTTTCGTTATATATCCGGCCCGTTTGAGGTTAATGTCTATAAATTCGCTGATAGCGGCCTCGTCTTCTAAAATTAATATCTTTTTAGGCTTTTCAGACATGCAAAGCACTCCTTTCCACGAAATTTTTATCTGTCGTTTCTGTCGTCGTCATCGTACGACAGCACGGGAAAAAGATCAGCAAGGCTCTTATTATCGCCGTTAAAATCTATAATGGCAAACCGCTTCCGAACATCGGCTATATTGGAAATTCTGTATTGCTCCGGCAAAGAACCCAGCTTCACTTCATTGGGCAAGGAGGCATAAAACCGGCGTCCCTGGCTTAGAACCAGAAAAGAGCGATTCTCCCCTGCCGGTAAGGGCTGGTCTGTGGGGTAGGAGTAAATCGACAGCAATTCGAATTGAAAGCCGTTATACTCCATGGAGAAGGTGGTTGTGCGGATTCCTTTAGATTCGGACGTTTGGGTGTACACCTTGCCGATCCACTCGTCGGGATACAGCAAATACCAATTGTCGGTCTGGGAGGGATAAGTGGCGCAGTGGAGCGCCATGGAAAATGACTTATCGTAGGCGTACCAGTAAATATAGCTGTCAGACTGAACCTTCACTTTTTGTGGCTGAGGCATTTTCACAACCACAGGGATTTCCAAAAATCCGTCAAAATCCACGTCCATAGCGTTAATCTCCAGCGATCGAAAGGTCGTCCGGCTGTAGTTATCAATGGGGGTAAAGGAGATATTTTCCAATCCATTTTCTGACAGGATAAGCACATCAGAAACTAGGCCCGCTGCAACGGAACTAAAGCCATCTACAATCACGGTAGGAATGTGCGCGTTTAACCGCCCGCCGATAATCCGGTCCGGCGTGCGAATGCCAGCGGAAAGAGGGGCCTTGCCCAGAAAATGCATAGCGTCATCTCCCAGATTGAGCCCGTATAACTCGGCGTAGGCGTTGTTCCCGCTTTCATCGTGGTTTAAAAGCAAAAGCTCACTCCTGTCGTCGTCGTTTAAATCGTACACATAGAGGCTTGTGTACGGCGTGTCTTGCAGAACGACCATGGGTTCGTCGTTTACTAAGGTGTAGACGGAGCCCGCATAGCTGGACTCGGCACCGAAGCTTTGGCCGATAATAATCTCAAGGATGCCGTCATTATTTAAATCGGCATACTCCACTCGGTTAAAGGCGCCGCCTTTCAAGGGAAAGGAGGTAAGCTTTTTAAACTTGCTTTCGCCGGTTTTAGAGTAGATCACAACCTGCAGCTGCACATCTATGGGATTGGCCAGAAATACAATCGCCTCGGGAATGCCGTCTTGATGCAAATCGATAAATTGAACCGGCGAGCGGTTCGTCCCTGCCTGTGGGCTTGTTGTTGCCCAGTTGGAACCGGAAGTTTCCTCGTTGACAAGCTTTAAAAGCTCGGCGTGATCGGGATGCAGTCTAGGAGGCGACAGAAGGTCAGCACTGTTCATGACCATGCAGCCGGACAATAACATGGTAAGCATTAAAACACATACCAAAAGGCGCAAACGCCCATATTTTCCGCCAAACATCCAGATCCACCTCCCGTTAAGATTTCTTACTACATTATACAGTATTCTGTATTCGTTCACAAGGGGAAAATCTACAAGGTTATCCGTGCATAGGATGAATATCCATGTCTGTGCACAACTTATGTGGAAAACTATGTGGAAACCGTGGAAACCCTATTTTGCAAAGAGAGTCAGCTCAGTAAAGCAAGAAGCTTTACAAGGGGAAAAATGTGGACGGGCCTGTATATGCGCTGTATGAACCGTGTAAGATTGGTATATCCATGAAACAGGGAGAAAAGCAAAGAAAATGAAAAAATGAAAGACAGGGCTTGTCAAATGGTATGGAAATCTTTATAATAGAAAATAGAAACTGTGCGCGGCTTGTTTGGCGCGCCGAATATGCGTATAACAGAGAGGATGGATTTCATATGGCAGAGTTTAAGGTTGCTGTAATCGGCTGTGGCGGAATTGCGAACGGCAAACATATGCCTTCCCTAAAGCAGGTGCCGGGCGTTGAGATGGTTGCCTTCTGCGACATTATCATCGAACGGGCGCAGGCTGCTGCTGAAAAGTTCGGCGTGGAGGGCGCTCGCGTGTACTCCTGCTACAAAGAGCTTCTGGAAAAGGAACAGCTTGACGTTGTCCACGTTTGTACTCCCAACCGTTCCCACTGTGAAATCAGCGTTGCGGCTATGGAAGCCGGCTGCCATGTCATGTGCGAAAAGCCCATGGCCATTAACGAAGCCGATGCTCGGACAATGCTGGAAACGGCAAAGAAAACCGGTAAGAAACTCACCATCGGCTATCAGAGCCGCTACCGCCCCGACGCGCAGTACCTGAAGGCTGAGTGCGAAAAGGGCACACTGGGCGAAGTTTACTATGCCAAAGCCCATGCCATTCGTCGCCGCGCCGTTCCCACTTGGGGCGTATTCTTAAACGAGTATGAGCAGGGCGGCGGTCCGCTGGTGGACATCGGAACCCACGCGCTGGATCTGACCTTGTGGATGATGGACAACTACAAGCCCAAGTACTGCGTCGGTACCAAGTACCATAAGCTCTCTCAGCAGAAGGGCAACACGGGTAACGCCTGGGGCGACTGGAATCCCGACGAGTTCACCGTGGAAGATTCTGCCTTTGGCTTTATCGTCATGGAAAATGGAGCAACCATCGTTCTCGAATCTTCTTGGGCGCTGAACACCCTGGATGTCCACGAAGCAAAGACCTCTTTGTGCGGCACGTTGGCCGGCGCAGATATGCTCAATGGTCTGCGGATCAACGGCGTTAACAACGGACGCCAGTATGTTTTAGAGCCAAACTTCAAGGCCGGCGGCGTTGCGTTTGTCGAAGGCGATTCCAATGCAAGACCCGAGGTTCTCGAGGCTCTGCAGTGGTACCATGCCCTTAAGACCAACACCGATCCCTGCGTCCTTCCCGAGCAGGCATACATCGTATCCGCCATTCTCGATGGCATCTACAAATCTGCCATTTCGGGCGAACCCTTCTATTTCAACAAGTAATTTAGGATAGATATCCAAAAGGGAAAGGAGCGAAAAAATGAAGCAGGAAGGTCTTGACCGAATCAACTTTCTGGCTCGCAAAGCCAAAACGGAAGGGCTTACACCGGCCGAAAAGGAAGAGCAGAAAGCATTGCGGGAGGCCTACCTGGCCACTTTTCGCAAAAACCTGTATGCCCGATTGGATTCCGTCTATCTGGTAGATGAAAAGGGCAATAAGGAAAAGCTTAAAAAGAAAAAATAACAAAAGGCGCGGCTTAAGCCGCGCCTTTTTTCGTGTTAGCTTCTAAAAATCAAAAAGTGAATTCGGTTGTTTTTGGCATCTAGGATGGAAAAGTAGTAATCCCTCAAATCCGTGTTGGAATTATGCCGTCTTTGCGGTTTAGCATTATCCAAAAAGAGATAATACCCCCGGTCGGAGGATAGGCCGCCATACCCTCTTATAGGGCGGGCCATATCCAATTCCCTTAAATGCGTAGCGGCGCTGCTTGCAAGCGGAAGCGGAAACCATGAGGATACAGGCAGGTTTTCCGTGATGGTTTTCATATCCTCCGGTGTTAGCTCAAAGATATACAAGGCATGACCGTCTCCGAACCATCCGAATTCGCTTTCACTGTGGAGGAGTTTTGCGCTTTGCGGAAGTGCTATGTGAAATACATTTTTGTACTCGGCCATGGGGTCAAAAGGCTCTTTGTCACCGTCAAACGCAAAGGCCGCTGCCAATAAAAGCAGGAAAACAGCCGCTATGCCGTAGTATAAGAAAACATTCTCCTTCGCGCGGGGACTCATGTAAAAGCCCCCTTTCTGCCGATTTT
>DUUG01000247.1 GCA_012841675.1 Clostridiales bacterium | reverse complement strand
TGAAAAGCCCTGGATGCAGCTCGCCCAATTCCCGGCACCGGCATAAAATTTCCCAGCGGAGAGTATCCAGCTCCCGCTTGGGCTTGTCCCAGCCCTTTCTTTGCAAAAAATCGTCCAGCCGCGCCAATAACTCCGAAATAGGACGGGTCATTCCCCGTTCCACTTTGCCGTCCATAAACGCTTCCGTATTCAGCCAATCGGCGTCTACCAGACAGGAAAACAACATGCGGGTGTAAAATGCCTGGCGAAAGTAGGCCGTTTCACGAGGCCCTTCACATGGAAACGGCGAAACTTTTTCCGGCAGGGTTATCTGTTTGGCAAAGCGGCTGTAATCGGCAACCCTTCTTTGGCGACGACCCATCAATGTTGAAGCGTCGGCTGTATCCCCTGCGGCGCCGCCGTCCGGTAAACCGCCGTGGTGCCCGGCTACTGCAAAAGCGACGGGAAGGTTCTGCCGCGCTATGGCCTCCAATACGCCGGCGGTGGAGTGGTCACAGCGTTCGCCGCCTTTCAGACGGGCCTGAAAGGCATCCGAGCATTTGCCGATATCGTGCAGCAGTCCGGCCAGCCTTGCTTCTTCCGCCGCTCCAAAGGCAACGCCAAATCTTGCTGCAAGTTCCGCCGTCCCCAGCAGATGCTCTGCCACAGTTTGCTCTCGCAGCCCATCTGCACTGATATGCGCCAAATCACGAAGACTCACTTAGCTCCTCCTTCCTTATTAAAGTCACGTTACCAAGCCCGCCATGTAGGAAGGCGCCCATCTGCGTTAAGCGCCAATACATTCAAAAAAACCGCGATAAACTGAAAAAGGCGGCTTGGTCCGGGGGTTAAAATACTGTGATTGCATTATATTGTATTAATAATGATTTTGCAATACAATAATAATATAAATGTCGAATTATTTATAATTTTCTCAAATTTCCACAGCAGTTGTAGCCTTATAGCAAAACCTAAAACCGGTAATTTGCTGTCAAACAGTTGATTGGAAGCGCTTTTTGTGCTACCATTCAGTATGCAATTGTAGGATAAAGTCTTTTATATAGGAAAATGGCAGGCTATTACTAAGGAGGTTTGCGCGTTATGGTCATTGTCTATGAATCCAAAACGGGATTCACCAAGAAATATGCCGAAATGTTGGCAAATAAGACTGGTTGGAAGCTGTATTTCGTCAGAGAGCTTCCCAAAAACATGGAGGAAGACATTTTGTTTCTCGGCTGGATCAAAGCAGGCTCTATACAGGGGCTTAAGAAACTGCGCAAAGATAAGGTGAAAGCCGTTTGCGCAACGGGAACGGCCCGAAAAGCCGAGCCGAGCGAAGAAGCCGTTATCGCAAGGAACAAACTGGAGGGCATCCCGTTTTTCTACCTCCGGGGCGGTTGCCTGCCTTTGAAAGAGTTAAAGGGAATGGACAAATTCTTATTGTCTATGTTTCTAAAGATGCTCAAAGGCCGCAAGGACAAAGATGAGGAGCTAAAAGAAGCCATCCACCATATTGAATACGGTTTCAACGGCGTTTCAGAGGAGCATTTACAGCCTGTGATGGAGTGGATCGCTGCCCGAAAGTAGCGGATAAAGCATCTCATAGAAGCACGCCGGTGGAAAATTCTGTTTTTCATTCTATGGCCATCTCTGGCAACTGAACTGGCGGCGTATTTGGTAGTATGCCTTCCGGCACAGGGAAAAGCTAAACC
>DUUG01000246.1 GCA_012841675.1 Clostridiales bacterium | reverse complement strand
TAAATATAATATATTTTTTCACTTTATTTTAAATTCAGGCATTGTGTTTACAATTTATTTATGATATAATGCAACACAATGAAGCATCTCTTCTTTACTTAAAGAAGAGACGGAACGGCCGTCCGTAGCTTGTCTTCTGCTTTTTTCCAAAAAGCCTTTTGTTTGTGTTTATTTTTAGGAGGTATATTTTACATGTCAAGGTCTAAACTTTGGCTCTATTTTTGTATCCTATCTATGCTTTTAGTGCTATTTGCCGGCTGCGGCAACACAAGCGATGACAAGCAAACCACACCATCTACCACTTCTTCCGAATCTCAGCCCGCCACTACGGAACCTGAAACCACCACGGAAGAATCCTTTGATTTTGACGGATACGAGTTCACAATTACTAACGGCGGCGCATTCCCCCGCAAGGGCGAAGACGGCAAATTTGCCAGCGCCACCGATGAGGAATGGAACGAACTGTATCTCGAGCTGGAAAACAAGTATAACATTAAGATTGTTCATGTTCCTTTGTCCGGCGATAAGCTGGAGATTTTGACATCTTACGGCATGGCTGGAGACAAGGCAGCCGATCTATTCTTCTGCCGCCAGCCGGAATACTGGTCTGCCGGTAAATCCAACCATGTACTTCCCGTCAGCGAAGGCATTCTGATGGATCTTGGTTTAAATCCCTTCGACGAAACTCGCTGGTATCAGCCTGCCGTTGAAGCAACCAAGTGCTTTGACAAGTACTGGGGCGTACAGGTGGCCTCTAAGTTCATCGCCGTTCCCTCGGGCTACTTTATCACGTTTAACAAAAACCTGGCTGCCGAAGCCGGCTATGACGATCTGTACGCAATGGTTCGCAATAAAACCTGGACGTATGACGTTTACATGGACATTGCCATTAAAACCACCAAGGACACCGACGGAGACGGTCAGATTGACGTCTGGGGTACCGGTGCCACCGCCTGGGGTAATGAAATTCTGACCAACGGCGTAGACTACGTCGGACAGGACGAAAACGGCCGCTGGACCTTAACGGCTGATTCTAAGGCCGGTCTGGAAGCCCTTCAGTTCCTGTATGACATGAACTACGGCAGCAACACCCGGTGGAACGAAAGCTCCGGCGTTGTTCGGCAGGGCTTTGCCGACGGTAAGGTTACCTTCAACTATGCTACCATGGGTAACATAAACGGGCCCGGCCAAGTGATTTACAACTCCAACCACGATTACGGCATTCTGCCCATTCCCCTCGGTCCCAGCGGTACCGAATATGTTGCCGGTCATGCCAACAACGACGTGTACGTCATTCAAGCTTCTAACAAAGACCTGGACAAGGTCGTTCCGATTATGAACGCTTGGGCTTTGATCGTCAACGACACGGAAAGCTATCTGGAAATGCTCGACGATGGACGTTGCCGCACGGCTGAAGACAAGGAAATGATGGTCGAGTACATCATTCCCAAGTTTGGCCTCTGCAACCGCAAGATCAACAACGCCATTGACGATCTGCTCGCCGATGAGTTTATCGCCAGCTTCTCCTACGGCGGTTTTACTCCGAGCCAGTCTATTGAGACCTATCGCGATCGGATCCAAAGCGAGTTAGATGCTTTCTTTAACGACTAGCTAATTCCATAGCATTTGGTCATCTTCTTTATTCTCCTCTCACTACAGCAACAGAGCCGCAGGAGTTGCACCTGCGGCTCTGTTGCATTTGAATGCAAAGGTAAATAAAGGCCATATGGTTTTAGATGAAAAAAGAACGGTTTTTCACCGTTCTTTTTTTCATTTCCATCTTATTCAATTACGCGAATACGCAGAATCCCATCTACTTTTCTTAAGCTATCCAGCGTCTCTTTGGTAATGTCGTCATTGGTTTCCACTAAAGTGCAAGCGTAATTTTTCTTGGATTTGTTTATCATGTGCTCAATATTCAGCCCCGTCCGCGCCAATGCGGTGGAAATTGCGCCCACCATGTTGGGAATATTCCGATGAATGGCGCAAAGGCGGTATTTTGCTTCTCTCGGCAGGTGAATATCCGGCAGGTTGACGGAATTGTGGATGTT
Organism: Clostridiales bacterium; assembly: GCA_012841675.1. Lineage (GTDB taxonomy): Bacteria > Bacillota > Clostridia > Oscillospirales > QAMX01 > DUUG01. Next base: position 2,234 of record DUUG01000246.1, on the reverse strand, counting down.
GCCGTTGCAGAGGTAATCGGAAATGGCATCCGCGGCCATAACCGCGCAGTTGTCTTCGCTTTCCGGCGTGGAAGCGCCCAAATGGGGAATGCAAATGGTATTGGGCATGGAAAGAGTTTTTGCGTTGGGGAAATCCGTCACATAGCAGGCCACCTTGCCGCTTTTCAGCGCATCCGCCATGGCATCATCGTCTACCAGGGCCGCGCGGGAAAGGTTGATAATGCGAACGCCATCCTTCATCTTAGCAAGGCTTTCGGCATTAATCATATGCTTTGTCTCATCGTTCAAAGGCACATGCAGAGAGATATAGTCGCAGTTTGTGTAAATTTCCGAGCGGTCGGCCACGCGCTGGACGTTGCGGTTAATCCGCCAGGCCGCCTGGACGGTCATATACGGGTCCTGGCCGAGCACATCCATCTCAAGCCTTACGGCAATATCCGCCAGCATGGCGCCGATGGCTCCCAAACCGATAATACCCAGGGTTTTGCCCTTGAGTTCCTGACCGACAAAGCGGCTTTTTCCCTTCTCAATCAGAGCCGGGGCGGCGTCGCCTTCGTCCTTCAAGCTGGATGCCCAGTTCACAGCATCTACCAAATGGCGAGAAGAAAGCAGCAATGCGGCAAGACCCAGTTCCTTCACGGCGTTGGCGTTGGCACCCGGCGTATTGAAAACGACAATACCGTCCTCGCTGCAGCGGTCAACGGGAATATTGTTGACGCCGATGCCGGCACGGCCGATGCAAAGCAAACTGTCGGGGAAATCCGAAGTCGTAATATCCGCCGAGCGAAGCAGAATGGCATCCGGCTCGGCAACGGCAGTCCCCGTTTCAAAACGCTCCGGATCCAGCCGGGCCAGACCTACTTCCGAGATGTTGTTATATAGCTTTACCTTAAACTTTTTCACAGTGCTCTCTCCTATGCGTTTTCTTTTTCAAACCGGGCCATAAAGTCGATCAAAGCGTCGACGCCTTCCGAAGGCATGGCATTGTAAATGGAAGCGCGCATACCGCCTACGGCGCGGTGCCCCTTAAGACTGGCAAGCCCGGCGGCGGCCGCTTCCTTGCAGAATTTCGCGTCAAGCTCTTCGTTTCCGGTGCTGAAGGTTACATTCATAATCGAGCGGCAGTCCTGTCTGATTGTATTGGTAAACAGCTTGGATGCGTCAATGGCCGCATAGAGCTTCGCCGCCTTCGCCCGGTTTTGCTCGGCCAGAACCGAAAGCCCGCCCATGTCCTTGATATACTCCAGCACCAGCTTAATCATGTAAATGCTGTAGCTGGGAGGTGTATTGTACATAGAGCCGCTCTTGGCCTGGGTTTCATAGGAAAGCACGGTGGGTGTTCCCTTCTGGGGCGTTCCGATTAGATCGTTTCTAATAGTTACCACGGTCACGCCTGCCGGCGCTAAGTTCTTCTGCGCACCGGCGTAGATGACGCCATAGCGTGTCACATCAATAGGCTCGGACAAGATGCAGGACGATTGATCCGCCACCAAAGGCACATCTCCCGTGTTGGGCAAATAGGGCCACTTGCTTCCGTAGATCGTATTGTTTTCGCAAATGTGCACATAGTCTGCCTCGGGGTCGAGGGTAAGCTCCTCTTGGGCAGGTATGTAGGTAAAGTTTTGCGCCTTGGAGGAACCGGCAATATTCGCCTTTCCATACTTCTGTGCTTCCTCATAGGCCTTCTGGGAAAACTGGCCGGTGACAATATAGTCTGCCTTGCCGTTTTTCGTCATCATATTCAAGGGAACGCCGGCAAACTGACCCGTTGCTCCCCCCTGCAAAAACAGAACCGTGTAGGTGTCGGGAATGCCCATAACCTCCCGGAGAAGGGCCTCGGCGCTTGTAATAATCTCCTCGTAGGGCTTAGATCGGTGGCTCATCTCCATGACGGACATACCGGTATTGTTGTAGTTACAAAGCTCAGCAGATGCCCTCTGAAGCACAGGCAGGGGCAGCATGGAAGGGCCGGCCGAAAAGTTATAAATCCGGTTTTCGCTCATGGAAAAAACTCCTTTATCTGGCGAGGGACAAACCCGCGCATTTTATTATGATATGATTAGGGCATTGTGTTTAATTATGAATTATACGCTTAATTGTATCATTTGTCAATTTAATTCGTGTCAAAAAAAAGCCGTACTTTCCTCAATCTGGTTATGAACTGTTGCTAAATCCACAAAATCTTGCTATAATAAGCAAAAGTAACGCAAGGCCGAACACCATTTGGTGTTCGG
>DUUG01000245.1 GCA_012841675.1 Clostridiales bacterium | reverse complement strand
TGTTGCCTGCATCTCAGAAGAAAGGCATCGGCTCGGCTTTCCCATACGGAAAACTGGGCAAAGGCAACCATTTTGTTGGTATTCGCGTAAATTCCGGCTCTACCAAGGAAGACACCCACGGATTAACATAGCGGATACTCCTTCCGAAAAACACAGAAAAACTTCATCAAACTCTTTTAACAAAAAAGGGTAGGCGGTTTAGGGCGTTTACACAGGGATTTATGAAAAACTTGTGTGACAGCTTTAAGCGGCACAGAAAAGGACCAGTCGTGTTCAAGCGTAATGCTTGGCACAACTGGCTTTTTTTAGGCTTTCTGTAGTAGCTCAGTAGTTCAGAATAATAAGCAGGGGGAAATATCTTTTCTGATACTTCCCCTGCCTATTAAATTTCACTCTACAAAAGTCGTCGCATATCGTTGCATCATTGCCGCAAGCTGAACGCGGGTTTATCGGAACGCTCCTCCTTGCCGTTGTGCCGATGCTAGGCTTGATTCTTCCTCGACGATATTCAAACAACGGATGATGGCATCAGTCCAGCTCGGCGAGAAAATCCGTCGGGGCGGTGAACTTCATTAAAACATAATAGCCTTCCAGCCATATCGTTGATGGGATAGGCCAAGCGGCGTTTGCCCCATCGTCGATTGCGTCCAGCGTGCCGTTTTCTTCAGGGGGGGTTGAAGCGTGCCACGGTTTTTTCGATGGCTTCGCGCCAAAGGTGGCGAGCTGTTATTTTTGCAACTCCTTTTGGCCAATGCCCCCGTCATCCGGGAGCAAGGGATGGCGTACACTTGCCATATTCGCAAATTAACCTGTTAATCATACAGGAAAATTCGAAAATATTACGACTTTTCTTCCGGTTTCGGCAAAGAAAGCCGGCATGGACGCACGCCGGGGGTTTTACTTCGGCCATCCAGAAGAAATACCCCTTCCGGCAGGCGTCCCGCATCAAATTGGGCGGTTTCGTTTGCGTCAAGGTGGAAGGAAACGGCGGAAAACGCCTCTCCCTCCAGTGAGAAAAACGCCATTTCCCCGGCAACGGGAAAATCGGAAAGGTTACGAAGCGAAAGGGTAAGCTTGCCGTCCTTTTCCGTCAAACCGGAGAAAACCTGAGGCAGGCTTTGCCGCATTTCGCCGGTAAGCCCCGCTTCCGCAAGGCGCACCGGGCCAGAATCCTGCGGTAAATCGAAAATCCCGTGGGAAAAATCGGCAAAATCTCCGGGGGCGAGGTCTTTGCTGCCGGATTCTTTGAATTGGTGGACTTCTATATCCCACGTGTATTCGATTTTCCGTTTCGAGTAAAACAGATTGTTTTCAATGATGCCGCCGGGATAGAAGGGCGTTTTGTTTTGGTATGTCTTGTCGATTTCGGCAAGCTCCGGGTATTTTTCGATATACGGCGGCAAATTTCCCGCGGTGGTTTGGCTGGCAGGGTCGTCTTTATTGTCGGCGGTGTTGCGGATGTTATAAAACCGCTCCCGCATGGTTTCATCCACCATGCGCCGCCAAACGGGATGGGAAGAGGTGCCCCGCCCGTCGGCTTCGATGGCGGGATGACAGTCGACAAACAAATTGTTTTTCACGACAAAATCCCTGCCGCCCCCCATAAATACGGCGCGGAAGCACTCGAAAAACACGTTTTCTTCCATTCTTGTGCCGGAAACACAGTCGTCGTTGTAAATTCCCATGGTGCCCATGCCCACGCCGCCCAAATGATGAATAAAATTCTTGCGGACGGTGTTGCCCCGGAAGGTGAAATCCCTGCCGGTATAGATGGCGCCGGCGTCGCCGGTTTCCAGCATAACGGAATAGATTTCATTGTTTTCAATGGTAAAATCGTTGCCCCAGAACACAATGCCCATGTGGGGGCAATCGTGGATGCAATTGTTGGCAATGCGAAAACCAACACCGGCGACGTTAATCGGACAGACATACGTCCGCGACCAGGCGGCAATGTCGAAAAGGTGGTTGTTTTCAATCACCGTTTCGCCGGAACGCAAGCTTACCCGGTCGCCGGCGGTAACGGATATGCCCCCGTCGCCAGTGTGATTTACGGTCAGGCCGGAAACCGTCAGTTTTTGCGTGCCCGTTGCATACAGGGCGAAGTTGCCGATATTGCGAAAACGGCACGCTTCCACGCGGATGTTTTCGCCGTCTTCAATGCGCAATCCGTGGCCGCAGCAAGCCTCGAAGGAGAGGTTGGAAACCTTGCAATGGTCTGCGTTTTGCAGGGTAAGCAGCGGCTCGGTCAAAAAGGAAACGTGCAGTTCGCCGTTTTCCGCTTCGCTGCCTGCCGGCGGCAGGAAATAGAGGGTGTTTTCCTGCCGGTCGATGTAGTAATCGCCTTGCTCCGCCAGCCCTGCGGCGGTGTTGATGAAGGCGAAACGCTGCCCCTTGCGGAATTGATAATTGCCGTGGGGCGGTGCTGTTTCGACGAAGCATTTTCCCGCGTCCAAGTGTGTAACTTTTTCATACGAATTTGCCCAGTCGTAAGACCAGAAACCGTGAACCCAAAGGTCGTTTTCCAACGGCCATGTGCGGGGGTGGGCATCGTCATAGAAAAATCCGCCGGCAAGGGCGCCGGTTTCCTGCCCCCACTCGTTTTTTTCGACTTCACCAAAGCCGGTGATTTGCAAAAACTTGCCGGGTCTTGGATATTGTGCCAATGTCAGGGGTGTTTGGTTGAAAAACACTTCGGAATGGGAAGGGGTGACGCTTCTGCCAAACCCTCTGGATGAAAAACCGTTGGGGTTTTTGGGAAGCCGTGCTACAAAAACTTGCCCGGAAGCGTTGGGAAAGCGGGATTTTTGAATTTCCGCCGCGACGGGTGCCGCGCCGTTTACAGGCAAAGCGCCCAGAAGTCTTGTGCCTTTTTCCGCGGAAAGGGAAACGGGAAAAGGAGGCGCTTCCAGCACAATGCCCTTTTCCAAGAAATAAGTGCCCTTCCGAAGCACAATGGAAACGGGTTCCGTTGCGCTTTTTGCCAAGGCGGGAATTTCGGCAGGATGGTTGGCGAACAGGATTTTCATGAAAAAATCCCCCTTTTTTGTGTTGTGGGCTTATCATACCACGGTGGGGAAGGCTTGTAAATACACCCAAGGGGTTATAAATTTACAAAAGCTTGAAGCAAACGCTCGTTTACTGCATGAACACTCCTTCGATTTCGCCTCCCCAGTTCAAGCTATATAAAAACACCAACTTTCTGCCTTTCACAGCGTTAAAACAGACGCCAGCTGCCGCAAACGAGCAGAGTCTGAACATTGATCGTTTCCTCAAGATTGTACGCAGGTACTCGGAAATTGCAGAGTTAAGTGGTGAGATTTTTCGGTACTTCATCGAAAAGATAATTGTGTATAAGGCAGAAAAGATAGATGGTGTCCGCGCCCGGCGGATTCGAATTATATACAATTGCATCGGAGCAATAGATTTTTCAAAAATGGACGAAAAACGGCATAGTCGCAATTTGCGACTATGCCGTTTTTTTCAAGGATATAAAGCCCCTATGTGAGGACGGCCTTTGGAGTGTTCGCACAGGGGATTTATGAAAAACTTGTGTGACAGCTTCAAGCGGGGCCAAAAGAGACCACACTGAAGATATTATCTTTAGTGTGGTCTTGATGCTTGCTAAGTTTAACCGAACCTTCTTTGAGTCTGTCAATAATTTTGTGCTAATCCCACTGAAGGAAGGTCTTAACCCTATCGTCCGCAACTACCAATTGCTTTTCTTAAATTCGTTCTTGTAATTGTTCCATGCTTAAGATTCCCATTGCTATCACCTTTCCCTAGTTTATCAAATATCATTCCGAATGACAAGCGCACAAATTACATTACACTACCTCCGTTTTCCTTATCTCTCTTAACTCTAATGCTCCATTAACTTTATTTGCTCCGACAGACTTGAAAAAGGCGAGGGTTTCCTCGCCTTTTTCATTTTATTGCATGGCCTTTGCCAGCGCCGTCGTGGTCGTCTTTATACACTTTGCGGGTGGGATGGTTGAAGCGGCAGCGCAGTTCGTATGCCATGGGATCCCCTCTCCTTTTGATTCAAAATTCCGTATTGCCAATACGGAATTTTGCGCTGTAAAACGTGCCATCATTGTTGGAAAAAACCAACACATCCAAGGTTTTGCTGCTGTAAAGCGCGCGGTCGAAATCTACCTGGGGCAAAGCGGAAAATCGGCAGCCATTTTATCCCATCCGGCTAGTTTTTTTAAGAGACTTTAATAAAATCTATCAGGAACTCCCGCACATCATTCTTTTCGTGGGCGAATTTATCGTGAATTCCCAGCGAAGAAAATAACCTCCTCGTCCACATGGGAAACGCCGTTGCCATAAATTGTGCGGCAGGTTTCCTTGCCATCGATGGTGAAGATATACTCGTTTTCGGTCCATTCCAGGCCTAAGGTGTGGGATCCTGTGCAAAAATTATCCAGATAAAACACGCCGATATGCAAAGGGTCGGTGTCGCCTTTGGCAGAGGTGCTTCCCTACGACGATGGCTTTAGTATTGTTTTCGCATATGTAGCCAAGCCTTTGTGGTTATCCGATGATACAAACTTTACTTTGGCAAGCCCACATGCTTTCAGCTGGTGATAAACCCATCCCGGCTATTGGATACACTAGGGGTATGCAATGTAGATATGCAAAATCCGAAATCGCCGGCTTTTTTGCCGTGCTTGGGCCGTTCTGTTAAAAAAACACGGTCTTTTTAGTTTTTGCGCTTTCGATGGCCTTATAAACCATCCGGATGCTGTGGATATTGTCGCGGCAATCGGTCTGGGGTCTTGTTCCGCTTTGCAGAGCGGCGAACATTTCGTTGATGCACGCGTCGTGGTAGGTATTTGCCATAGGCATCGGCGCGATTTCCCTAAAGGAAGAAGTGATCTCGTTTTCGTCGGATATGCCGGTTTTGGCGGCACCATCGGCGGTGGCATCATAGTACAGCTTCTCGGCCCCGTCCCAGAAAACGGCGCCGTTTTCGCAGGCTATGCGCCATTCGGATTCCCAGGAGGTGTTCAATCCGTTGGCGCACCAGCTTCCGCGGTAATCAAACACAGAGCCGTCCTCCATTTCAAAGACGCAAATGGCGCTTGCGTTGCCTTGATACCAGGACCAGAACGGGTTGAATTCGTGGCAATAAACGGAGACGGCGTTTTTGCCGGTAAGAAACCGGCATGCGTCAAAGGTGTGGATGGCCATATCGGCAATCAGGGGGCTGTCCATTTCTTCCCGGAAGCCGCCAAAATGAGGATCCAGTTGGAAGTTGGCGGATACCTGGCCGATCTTGCCAAGGGTTTTGGTATGCAAAAAGTTTCTCAAGGCGTACAACTGTGGGATATACCGTCTGTTTTGCATGACAAAATACTCTTTTTTCGTCTCGTTTGCGCATTCTACCATTTTTTCCGATTTTTCAAGCGAATCGGACATCGGTTTCTCACCGAACACGTGGCACCCCGCCCTCAGCGACGTTGTAACAACGTCGTAATGCGCACTTGGCACAGTAATGTCGAACACGATGGTGGCGTCTTCTTTTTCCAACGCCTCTGTAATGCTTGCGTATGTATTGGCGCTTAACGCGTATTCTTTTTTTTGGGCCTCCGCCCTTTCCGGAATAATGTCCACAAGCGCGACGATTTGGGAATCCTCTCGGTTTTTCGCGTGCTTGATCCAGGTGCCAGACATCATGCCGCAGCCGGCAACGATTATTTTATGCATGCAGCAACGCTCCTTTATATTCTTACCTCATCGCTTTCAAAATTCGGAACCCATTCGCCGCCGCGGCATTGTTTTAGATAGTTCAACGCGAAAACCTGCCCGGTATATTCTAAATCGCCTCTGTAAACTGGGTCATGCCAGCCCTCTATGTCGATGCTTCCCTGGAAACCTGCCATCCGGAGGATGGAAATAATATCCGTCCAGTTGCTGTCGCCAAATCCGGGCGTGCGGTGCCAAACAAACGGCTCCCGTCCGCAGATTCCGCTTTCTTTCACCACATCCCACGCGATTGTCGCATCCTTGCCGTGGACGGCAAATACCTTTTTCGCCCATTTGCGAAGCTGTGGAATCGGATCGACCAACTGCACCATTTGGTGGCACGGCTCCCATTGCAGGCCGATGTTGTCATGCGGAACCGCTTCAAACATCATGTCCCACGCGGCGGGAGAAAAAGCAATGTTCCAGTCGCCCCGGGTCCAGTCCCCGTCCATATTGCAATTTTCAAAGGCAATCCGAACGCCTTTTTCCTGCGCAAGCTCCGCAAGCGGGGTAAACACCTCCCGATATCTGGGGATAGACTCCTCGACGGGTCGGTCGGGCAACCGCCCTGCAAAACCGGTTACCAAATCCGTGCCGAAAAGAGGCGCGGCATGAATGAGCTTTTCCCAGCTTTCTCTGGCCTCGGCCCCTTTTTCCGTATCCACCAAAGGATTTGAAAAGAGGGACAGACAGGAAATTCGGCAGCCTGTGCCCGCCAGGATTTTGCGCGTTTCTTCTGCCAGAAGCGCTAAATCCCAATCGCCGACCGTTTCCCAGAATGTAATGGAAAACGTTTCGAAGCCGTAAGGGATCAGTTTTGGCATTACTCTTTTTACATTGTCCACGCTGACCAACGTTCCGATTTTAATTTCATGCATACGATATCGCCTCCTAAAAATAATACGGTCAATACTATTATCTATATCTGCTTGGTTATTTCTTGCATTTTATTGGTGTATTATGATACGATGTTGGCATAGGGGGTGGGAAAAATGAATATTAATATGCGGTTTTTTGAGCATGCGGAGCGCAACAACAGAAGTTTTTATATTTACGATCTGAAAGCGACGGCGGGAGAAACGGTGTTCGACGCCCATTGGCATACGGAGTTTGAGATTTTATATGCCGAATGCGACGGCATGGTTAAACTGGACGCAAAAGAGATTCCGCTTGCCAAAGACAGCTTTGTGTTCATTAACACAGAGCAGCTTCACCAAACCGTCGCGTATGCAAACGGTAGGATTTTCGCCATGGTTTTTGATTTTGAGCTTCTTGCGTTTAATAACAAGGATTTTTGCCAGACGAACATAATTAACGCGCTGAAAACCAAGTCGAGTCTGTTTCCTCAATGCGATAGCTTGGATGAAGCCCTTTGCGAGGAGATCAAACGCCTTCTCAAAAGCATCATAGACGTGTATTACAGCAATACGCCGGGGTATGAGCTGAAAATAAAATGCAATTTATATGAGATTATTTTCCTGCTGTATTCCGGCGGGAAGTTTATCTCCTATGAAAAAGAAAAGCATTATCCCTTGGCTCAAATTGATTATGTGAAGAAGGCGGTGGCCTATATGGAGGCAAACTATCCGCAGCCAGTCACCATTGACGATTTGGCCAGATGCGTTAGCATCAATAAATATTACTT
>DUUG01000244.1 GCA_012841675.1 Clostridiales bacterium | reverse complement strand
GTTTACCTCCGCTTGTTTTTCCTCTTCCAGCAAAGCAAGGTTTTCCTCTGCCTCTACTAAACGGCTTTGCACCAGCTCATACTCTGTCTGCAGTTGGGCATACCGGGCGGATACGCCCTTCTCCCGGTCAGAAACATCGCTTATGTTTTTCTGAGCCCCGGCAAGCTCCTGCTCTAGTCGCTTATTATTGCGGTATTGCACCATATGAGAAATGGCCAGAAGAATCACAATCAGAATCAGCATCACTCCTATATAGCGATACACGGACATTTTGCATTCCTTTTGTTTCTTCGATTCTTGGTTGTTTTGCTGCATATTGTTTTGGTTTTCCATAGTTTCCTCTTTTAATCTGTGTCTGTGCTTTGTCCAAGCTGTGCCAGCAAATGGTCTAAATCGTCCAGATCGTAATACTCTAGCACAATGCGGCCCCGGCCGCCCCGGCCAGGCAACACCTGCACGCCGCGGCCAAGCCCTCCGGCCAGTTTTGCTGACAATTCCTTGGCATAATCGACAACTTCCTGCTTTTTCGGCGGTTTTTCCTCCGCCAGCAGGCGTTTGACCCACTGTTCTGTCTGGCGGACAGATAGCCCGCGCGCCACCACAGTTTCCGCAGCCTGAGTCCGATCTCTTTCGGATTTTATGGGTAAAAGCGCACGACCGTGGCCCGCCGAAAGTGTGCCCGACGCAATCATATGCTTTATGTCCTCCGGTAGCTCCAAAATCCTAAGAGCATTCGCCACCGCCGGACGGGAGCGGCCAACCCGCTCTGCCGCCTGCTCCTGGGTCAACCCGTACTCTTCAATTAAAACGCGGTAAGCCTCGGCCTCTTCGATGGGGGACAAGTCCTCCCGCTGAAGGTTTTCTACGAGCGCCATCTCCAAAGCTTCCAGATCCGAAGCTTCCAATATGACCACCGGAAGCTCATCCAGGCCGGCCATCCGCGAAGCGCGGTATCGCCGTTCCCCGGCCACAATCTGATAGCGGTTTTCGTCGATTTTCCGCACCGCCAAAGGCGTTATGACGCCATGCTGACGAATGCTCTCGGCCAGAACGGACAACGCTTCCTCGTCAAAGCTTCTCCGGGGCTGTTCCCGGTTGGGTTCAATCTGATGAATGCTTAGGCGGGTAATATTTTCGGCAGTTTCCACCGCCTCAGCTGTTCCAAACAAAAGATCGAGGCCCTTTCCAAGGCCTCCCGTGTTTTTTGCTGCCATATGCCCTCCCTCTGCTTATACCTGCTTCTTCTTACCGGATATCCGGTTTCGACGCATGAACTCCTCCGTCAACTTTATATAACCGGCAGCGCCTTTGGAGCTTTTGTCATAAAACTGGATGGGTTTTCCGTGACTCGGCGCTTCCGACAAGCGTACGTACCGGGGAATTACGGTTTTATACACTTTGTCAGCGAAGTATTTCTTTACTTCCCGCACAACCTGCATGGCGAGGTTTGTCCGTCCGTCAAACATGGTAAAGAGAATCCCGTCGATATCCAGCCTGGGATTCAGCTTCTTTCGCACTGTGCGGATGCTGTTGACCAGCATGGAAAGGCCTTCCAAGGCGAAATATTCGCATTGGAGGGGAATTAACACCGAATCCGCCGCGCACAGAGCATTCAGCGTAAGTAGCCCAAGGGATGGGGGGCAGTCTATAATTATGACGTTGTAATGCGCCCGAAGTTCCGTAATAGCGCGCTTAAGCGCGTGTTCCCGGTTCTGGGTTTCCACAAGGGCAATTTCCGCCCCGGCCAGTTCCAGACAGGAAGGAAGAATATCCCCATAAGGCGTTTGGCGTATGGCTTTTTTCGGCGGCAAATCGCCGACAATCACGTCAAACGCCGTCTGCGCCGTGCTTTTTTCCAAGCCGAAACCGCTAGTTGCATTTCCCTGGGGGTCAAAGTCAATGAGCAGGGTTTTCACGCCGGCCAAGCCAAGCCCTGCTGCCAGATTGACCGCTGTCGTCGTTTTTCCGACGCCGCCCTTCTGGTTGGCAACGGTGATGACCCGGCAAAGCCCCTTGTCCGTCATGCATTTCCCCCCTCAAATAGTTGGGCACTTCGCCCGCTTACTCGGTTATTATATCATGGAAGACATGGGTTTGCAAGGCGCGGCATCCGGCTGTTTCACGTGAAACAAATGTAGGTTTTTCATGATTGCTGATTTTGTAATGCATCTTCTTCGCCAATAGACGTAATAAGCGTTTCTATGTTTCACGTGAAACATATATGACCTGCGCCGGTATTTTTTTGTTCTGCTTAATGCAATTATCAAATAGTTTCAGGTTTCCTATATACACAATATAAAAGAAAAAACGCCGGTTTCCCGGCGTTTTTTCTTTTATTCTTCCTCGTCACTACGTCCGTGGTCATGGGCGTGATCAGAATGGCAGGCGTCACAGTTGCCTGTACAGCCTACGATAGGGATGGGATCTAAGCCTTGTCGCTGATAGTAATCTGCCAAAGCGGATTTGACGGCTTCCTCTGCCAGCACAGAGCAATGCATTTTCATCGGCGGCAGGTCGTCCAGTGCTTCTACCACAGCGCGATTTGTAAGCTGCAAGGCTTCCTGAACGGTTTTCCCTTTAATCAGCTCTGTCGCCATGGAGCTGGTTGCCACAGCGGCGGCACAGCCAAAGGTTTGGAACTTAACATCCACAATGACGTCGTTCTCTATCTTCAAAAAAATCTTCATAATGTCGCCGCACTTTAAATTGCCTACTTGGCCTACGCCATTGGCGTCCTCTATGGTGCCGACGTTACGGGGATTCATAAAATGGTCCATTACTTTCTCAGTATACATCGTATTCCCTCTTTCATTCAAGGCCGGGCCAAACAGGCGACATACGGCGCAAAAGCGCCACCACCTCGGGAAGCTCTGCCAAAATTTTGTCAACATCTGCATCGGTTGAATATTTGCCAAGGGACAGCCGGAGGCTTCCGTGGGCCACCTCATGGGTCAGCCCCATGGCCATTAAAACGTGGGACGGGTCTAAAGAACCGGTGGAACACGCCGAACCGGTGGAGGCGGCAATACCGCGGATGTCCAAATGCAGTATCATGGACTCTCCTTCAATGAATTCCACCGTATAGCTGGCAAGCCCCGGCAGACGGTTGGTGGGATGACCCGTTTTCTTTGTGTAGGGAATTTTTAGTATCCCTTCATCCAGCCGAGCCACAAGAGCCTTTAAGCGAGCGGCTTCCGTTTCCATTTGGGAAGCGGCTTCCTTTAATGCCGCCGCAAGGCCCACAGCACCGGCCACGTTCTCTGTTCCCGAACGGCGACCCCGCTCTTGCCCGCCGCCCTGCATTAAGGGCAGTATGCGAACGCCCTTGCGCAGGTATAAAGCGCCGACGCCTTTTGGGCCGTGGAACTTATGGCCGCTGAGGGAAAGCATGTCCACGTTCAATTCCTTTACGTCCACCGGGATATGACCCACGGCCTGCACAGCGTCCGTATGGAACAAGATGCCCTTGCTTTTGGCAAAAGCGCCGATTTCCGCAATGGGCTGGATGGTGCCCACTTCGTTGTTGGCCATCATAATGGAGATAACCGTCGTATCGGGACGGACGGCGGCTTTTAACGCCTCTACGTCCACCGTTCCTTCCCCGTCCACCGGCACATACGTGACGGAATAGCCTTCCTTCTCCAACTGCTTCATAGTGTGAAGCAAAGCGTGATGCTCAATGGTGGAGGTAATCAAATGTTTCCCCTTGGCCACATTAGCTCTTGCCGCACCGACAACGGCATGGTTGTCAGACTCGGTTCCGCCGCTTGTAAAGATAATTTCCGACGGATCGGCGTTTAACACCGCGGCCACATCGCTTCGCGCAGCCGAAAGGGCCTTGCGGCTTTCGTGGGAAAAAGAATAAATGGAAGAGGGGTTGCCGTAATATGCGGTCATATACGGCAGCATCGCCTCTAAAGCCGTATCGGACAGCCTTGTTGTTGCCGCATTATCGGCATACACATAGGCGGAAAAATCATTTTTGTCCATAGGGTACCTTCCTTCTCTTTGGCTTCGAGAGACTAAACTACGGTGATTGGCCTATAAGGTTATCGGCTTTTATACTTCTGCGCCGCAGCCACAGCCAATGCATCGCAGCGGTTGTTATAGGGGTTATCGGCATGTCCCTTAACCCAGTGAAAAGTGACACGGTGGGTTTTGCAAAGTGTAAGCAGCCGCTCCCAAAGGTCAGGGTTTAAGGCTGGTTCTTTTTTGTTGCGCATCCACCCGTTTTTTTGCCACTTTTCCGCCCAGCCTTGGTTCATTCCGTTAACGATATATTGAGAATCGGTATACAGCGTCACATCACAAGGCTCTTTCAACGCGGATAGGCCGGTGATAACACCCATAAGCTCCATCCGGTTGTTGGTCGTCTCCGGTTCTCCGCCGGATATTTCCTTTTCAAATTCGCCGTATTGCAAAATAACGCCATAACCACCCGGCCCGGGGTTTCCGGAACAAGCCCCGTCGGTATAAATCGTAACTTTCTTTCTTTTTTGCATTATTTTCTCCTATTATAGGACTATTATGCAAATTTTATTACATTTTTGCAATTCATTTTCTATTTTAGGATGAAGGGCATTTTACCCTGCCCGATTATTCCGTTTCATCCGTTTCGTTGGAATCTTCCGTCTGGTTTTCTTCTACCTGCTTTTCTTCCTGGTTTTCCTCGTCGGGATCTTCCATTTCGTCCTCTTCCGGCTCGGTCAAGGCAAGGGAAATCACCGTTTCGCCCTTCATAGTGCGCATTACAATGACACCCTGGGAGTTCCGGCCGCAAATGCGGATGCTTTCCACAGGTGTGCGAATCATGGTTCCCTCGCTGGTAATCATCATCAGGTCGTTGGCTAAATCCGTCATCAGAAGGCCGGCCACATCAGAGCCGGTTTTCTCCGTCAGATTGTGCAGCAGCACACCCTTTCCGCCGCGGTTATGCGTCGGAAAGTCTACTTCCGGCGTAAGCTTGCCATAGCCAAGCTCTGTCACCGTCAGGACGTATTCGCCGGGCTGTACCACCGCCGCGCCGACCACCTCGTCGTCATCGGCTAAGCGAATACCGCGCACGCCCATAGCCGTTCTTCCCATGACGCGGACTCTATCCTCATGGAAACGGACTGCCTGCCCCTTTTTAGTTCCGATTATAATATCCTCGTTGCCATTCGTCAACAACACGCGGATCAAACTGTCATTTTCATCCAGCGTCAAAGCGCGAATGCCGGAACGGCGGATGTTGGTTAAATCGGAAAGGGCAAGCCGTTTAACGGTTCCCAGGCGGGTTACCATGACGAGATACTGATCTTCGTCAAACTCGTCAATGCGGCGCATGGCCGTTACCCGCTCGTTTTCCTCCAGCTGCAAAAGGTTGACAATATTGGTTCCTTTGGCCGTCCGACCGGCTTCAGGGATCTGGTACCCCTTCAGGCGATACACCCGCCCGGCCGACGTAAAGAACAGAATATGGTCATGAGTCGAACCGACAAAGAGCGTCTCTGCCACATCCTCATCCCGCACGGTCATACCGGCCACACCGCGGCCGCCGCGGCGCTGGGCCCGATACGTGTCCGTGGAACAGCGCTTAATATAACCGCGGTAGGTCAGCGTATAGACGCAGTTTTCTTCTTCTATCAGATCTTCTATATCAATATCATCGTAAACATCTTCTATGCTGGTTCGCCGCTCGTCGCCAAATCTCCGCTTGACTTCCGTCATTTCTTCTTTGATAATGTCGCGAATCCGCTCTTCCGAACTTAAAATCAAATTGCATTCGCGGATAGAATGCATTTTATCAAAGAATTCTTTTTCGATTTTGTCAACGCCCAAACCAGTCAGCTGGCCAAGGGTCATTGCCACAATGGCGGACGCCTGTGCCTCGGAAAGACCTTTCCCAAGGTCCACAGAGTCATCAAACCCTGCCTCGCTTACACGAAGCAGATTGGAAACATCCACGGCGGAAAACCGCTCCATCAAGGCCGCTTTGGCATCGGCCAGAGAGGAAGAAGCGCGGATCAAGCGAATCACTTCTTCGATGTTGTCAACGGCAATGCGCAGACCGGCCAGAATATGCGCCCGCTCTAACGCACGATTTAAATCGTACGTGGTGCGGCGGACGATAATGTTCTTCTGATGAGCCAAATACTCGTCAATAACGCGCATTAAGCCCATAAGCTTAGGCGCACCGTCCGACAGCGCAATCATATTGACGGCAAAGGTTTCTTCCATCTGGGTGAATCTGTAAAGCTGGTTTAAAATCACTTGCGCGTTGGCGTTTCTATGGGTTTCTATGACAATCCGCATGCCGTGGCGGCTTGTTTCGTCACGGATGGCGGTAATGCCTTCGATTCTCTTTTCCTTGACCAAATCGCCAATATTTTCGCAAAGGCGAGACTTATTGACCATGTAGGGAATTTCCGTAATTAAAATCTGGCTCTTCCCGTTTTCCAGCTCGATAATTTCCGCCTTTGCGCGGACTTTAATGCGTCCCTTGCCCGTTGCGTAAGCGGCACGGATCCCCGATCGGCCCAAAATGACGCCGCCTGTGGGAAAATCCGGGCCCGGCACAAAGTGCATAAGCTCTTCCATGGAACAATCGGGGTTTTCCAGCCTATACAAGGTGGCATCCACCACTTCCCCCAAATTATGAGGGGGAATGTTGGTTGCCATGCCTACGGCAATACCCGACGAGCCGTTGACCAGCAAATTGGGAAAACGGCTGGGCAAAACAACAGGCTCTTTGCGCGTTCCATCAAAGTTAGGCCGGTAGTCTACGGTTTCCTTGTCGATATCGCGAAGCATTTCAAGGGAAAGCCTCGTCATGCGGGCTTCCGTGTAGCGGTACGCCGCGGCAGGGTCGCCGTCGACGGAACCGAAGTTACCGTGACCGTCGATTAAAGGATAGCGAAGGGAAAAATCCTGCGCCATTCGCACCATGGCATCGTACACCGAGGTTTCGCCGTGGGGATGGTATTTACCTAAAACGTCACCCACCGCCGTAACCGACTTGCGGTACGCCTTATCGGGCGTTAACCCCGTTTCGTGCATGGTATATAAAATGCGGCGCTGAACCGGCTTTAACCCGTCACGAACATCGGGCAAAGCTCGGCTTACAATAACCGACATGGCGTATTCCATGAAGGATTTTTTAACTTCGCGCTCTATATCTATATCTACAATTTTTTGATTTTCGTAATCCATTGCGGTGTTATTCTCCATTTCCTGCGGTTTTTTCCGGATTAAGCGAATAAATTATAATTCACCGCTTACCGTTACGTCGCTTCACCGGCTTAAATATCCAAGTTTAAAACGTATTTAGCGTGTTTTTCGATATATTCTCGCCGGGGAGCGACCGCATCACCCATCAGCATGGTAAATGCCGCGTCTGCCGCCGCCGCATCGTTTAATTCCACCCTCAAGAGCGTCCGGTATTTAGGATCCATGGTGGTTTCCCAAAGCTGCTCAGCGTCCATTTCACCTAAGCCCTTGTAGCGCTGGATAGCGTCATCCGGCACAGGCCCCACTTTCTCCAAAAGCTGGTTAAATTCCTTTTCCGAGAAAGCGTAATGTACCTGCTTGCCTTTTACCACCTTGTAAAGGGGCGGCTGTGCCACATACACGTATCCGTGCTCGATGGCAGGGCGCATATAGCGGAAGAAAAATGTCAGAAGCAGACAGCGGATATGACTTCCGTCAACGTCCGCGTCAGCCATGAGAATAATTTTGTGGTAACGGAGTTTGGTAACATCAAAATCCGGTCCAACACCGGCACCTAGGGCCATAATCAGCGGCGAAAGCTTGTCATTGCCGTAGATTTTGTCGATTCTTGCCTTCTCCACGTTTAACATCTTTCCCCAAAGGGGCAAAATGGCCTGATGCTTGGGGTCCCGGCCAGACTTGGCCGAACCGGCCGCCGAGTCGCCCTCAACGATATAGATTTCCGTCTTAGCCGGGTCTCTTTCCTGACAATCAAATAGCTTGCCCGGCAGATTTCCCGATTCCAGCACGGTTTTCCGCCGGGTGGCCTCTCGGGCCTTCCGCGCGGCTTCCCTTGCCCGGGCAGCGTCTATGGCCTTGGACAGAATCTGCCTGGCCACGCCGGGGTTTTCTTCCAGAAAAGCCGAAAGCTTATCCGATACAAGCCCCTCTACAAACGACCGGGTTTCCATGTTGCCCAGCTTGGTTTTCGTCTGCCCTTCAAACTGCGGATCGGTCAGTTTTACGCTGATAATAGCGGCAAGCCCTTCTCGAGCGTCATCGCCGGAGAGGTTTTTGTCGGATTCCTTTAATAAATTGGCTTTACGGGCATAATCGTTGATGACCTTGGTTAAAGCCGACTTAAAACCAATCTCGTGGGTTCCGCCTTCGCCTGTATGAATGTTGTTGGCAAAGGAAAGAAGGGTTTCGTTGTAGGAAGTGTTATATTGCAGGGCAATTTCCGCCATAGATCCGTCCCGCTCGCCGCTGACATAGATGACATCCTTGTGCAGCGGGTCCTTGGACTGGTTTAAATATTCCACAAAGGAACGGATACCGCCTTCATAGCGCATATCCTCCATAACTTCTTCTTCTTCCCGCCGGTCAATAATCGTAACACGCAGGCCGGCATTGAGAAACGCCTGCTCTCTCAGGCGGTTTAGCATAGTGTCATAATCAAAAACAGTTTCTTCAAATATCTCGGGGTCAGGCTTGAAGGTGACCTTGGTGCCCCGTTTGTTGCTTTTTTCTTTTAACGTTAAAGGACCGTCGGGTTTTCCTTTTTTAAAGCTAATGGTCATGAGGTTTTCGCCGTCGTGGTTGGTTTCTACCACTAGCCACTCGGACAAAGCGTTCACAACACTGGCACCCACACCGTGCAGACCGCCGGAAACCTTATATCCTCCGCCGCCGAATTTACCGCCTGCATGAAGTACGGTATACACGACTTCCACGGTGGAAACACCCTGTGCCGGGTTAATACCTGTGGGAATGCCCCGTCCGTTGTCGGTTACGGAAATAACATCGCCGGGGAGGATTTCCACAGTAATATGGTCGCACGCGCCGACCAGCGTTTCGTCAATGGCGTTGTCAACAATTTCGTTAACTAAATGGTGCAGGCCTCGCACGGAAGTGGAACCGATATACATGCTTGGCCGCTTTCGAACGGCCTCCAGTCCTTCTAATATTTGTATTTGACTTTCATCATAGCTGTCGAGTCTATCTGTCATGCTCTTACTCCTCGCGTTTTTTTTCGGCGCGCTTTACTAGCGTTTGAGGCGATATTTGCGAAATATATACTTTATTTTGCCCATTTTCTTGGCATAAAATAAGAGATTTGGGCAAATCTGTTCCAATTGTGACCAATGTCCCGTTTTTTTCAGAAAGGGAAAGAAATTCTCTGGTAGCCGGGACAGTGGTTGTATTGTCAAGGTCAAAGATGCCGATTACATCCCGGGACAAAACGACCTTATCCAACCCCAGATGCAAATACATACCATCATCCCTTTCTCAAAAATCCGTACATTCCCGGATGCTTCCGTTGACAACAGAAAATTGCTTTCCGGCATAGGCCCTGGCCGAACGGTCAATGGAGCAGCAGGAGATTAAGACCTGACCGCCGGCAATCCGGTTTAGAACAAAATCCTGCCGCTTGGAATCCAGCTCAGAAAGCACATCATCCAGCAGCAGAACCGGCGACTGGCCCGTCTCTTTTTTTAAAATATCCCTTTCCGCTAGCTTTAACGAAAGCACCGCCGTCCGTATCTGCCCTTGGGATCCGAAGCTTTTGGCCGGCGTTTCGTTGATGAAAATTTGCAAATCGTCCTTGTGTGGCCCGGAAAGACACATTTTGGAAGCAAGCTCCGCCTTGCTGTGGGCGTTCATGTGTTCCCTGGCAAGGATTGTAAGCTGCTCCGGCGGAAGGCTTGTGTCGGGCAGGTTGGAAAGGGATGTGTAGGCAAGCTTTAACGTATCCTTTCCGCCTGAAATATTGTGGTGAATCCTTTCGCAATATTGGCTTAAAAGCTTGCAATAGGCATGGCGGAAGGCGATAATCTGCCCTGCGGCCTGGACCATTTTCTCGTTGTAGACCGGCAAAAGCTCCAGCAGGGAGGGCTTTTCCTCCGCCTGCTTTAAAATTTTCCCCTTCTGCTCCAGCAGCCGATTGTATTCGGTCAAAATCCCCGCATACCGCGGCCGAAGCTGCGAAAGGGCCAAATCGATCATGCGCCGGCGTCCGGCCGGCCCTTCTTTTATCAAAAGAAGATCGTCAGGAGAAAAGAAAACGCTTTGCAGCGTTCCTGTAAAATCCTGCACCTTTCTCTGCAAAACCCCATTTTTGCAAAGAACTCTCCGTTTTTCTTTGGATAAACCAACGGAAAGACATTGTTCTCTCTGAAAAGAGCAAATTTTGGCAGTAACCTTCGCCTCGGGAAAGCCGAATTGGATCATTTCTCGTTCTTTCACAGGGCGCAAAGGCCGCAAGGTAGAAAGATAAAACAGGCTTTCCAACAAATTCGTCTTTCCCTGAGCGTTTTGCCCGGAAAAAAGGTTAATGCCAGGGTGCAAGTGTATGGTTTCTTCGGAAAAATTCCGAAAATGGGAAAGGGTTACTGTTATAACGTTCATGCCTCGGCTACAACACGGTATTCTTGTCCGTCGTAAACTACCGAGTCGCCGGGACGAAGCTTTTTGCCCCGTTGGGTACACGTCTCACCGTTGACAAACACCAGCTGTTTATCAATGAGCTCTCTGGCCTGGCCGCCAGTTTGAATGACGCCTGCCAGCTTTAAAAAAGCGTCAAGCTTAATAAATTCTGTATGAATTCCAATCTGTTCCATGGTTATAGGTACTCCTTTTCTATGCCGTTAGCTAAGCCGAACTGGTGCAATCATGTGAAAGAACTTGGTGTCCTCTACGGGCCGGATAATAAAGGGCGCATGCGGGGCGTTAAACGCAATGATTGCCTTTTCGTCCCGAATGGAATGCAGCGCATCCAGCAGATAGCGGTTGGAAAGGCCGATTTCCATGGCCTGAACACTTCCCTCCGCTCGGCATTCGTCATACGCCCGGCCGATG
Organism: Clostridiales bacterium; assembly: GCA_012841675.1. Taxonomy (GTDB): domain Bacteria; phylum Bacillota; class Clostridia; order Oscillospirales; family QAMX01; genus DUUG01. The sequence goes on along the minus strand of DUUG01000244.1, from coordinate 19,741 downwards.
GTGGAAACGTAAGTCAGCTTAATCATGTTGTGCTCAAAGTAACAACGAACGGCGTTTTTCATTTTTTCGTTAATCAAAAGGGAAACCCGCTCTAAACTTTCCGTAAAATCGTCCACGGAGATCAGAAGCTCGTTGGCCGGCTGCACAGTAAGGGCGTTTTCATACTTGTAGAAATCGCCCTCTAACAGGCGGGAAATAAGCCTCGTCTGCCCAAACTCCATGGTTATATGCTTTCTAGAAAGCTGGAGGGTAATGGTTTTGTCCTCGTCTTTGGTCAAACGCTCCACTTCCCGAAGGGTGGCTGCGGGAACGATAAAGCGGAACGGGTTTTGACCGTGGTCAACTTTTTCTTCTCTTAAGGCAAGGCGGTTGCCGTCAGTGGCAACAACCCGCAAAGCCCCGTCTAAAACATCAAACAAAGCGCCGGTTAAAACAGGCTTGTGTTCGCTGGTGGAAACGGCATACACCGCTTCGGAAATCATGGATTTTAACACACCGGCGGAAATAGAAAGGCTTTGGCTGCTTTCTACTACAGGCAATTCGGGGAATTCCTCTGCCGGCATGGCCAAAAGATCAAATTTTGCAAAGCCGCAGCGAATAGCGATCCCGTTGTCATCGTCAATTTCCACGAGGATCCGATCGTTGGGCAGTTTGCGAACAATATCGGAAAAATAACGTGCGTTGACAATGGACGCTCCGGGAACATATACATCAGCTTCGCAAATGTGGGTAATGCCGATTTCCAAATTGTAACCGGTCATCCGCAAACCGTCTTCGGAAGCGGACAGCAAAAGTCCTTCCAAAGCGGGGTAGGTGCTTTTGGGGGATACGGCTCTGCCGGCAGCGGCGATGCCTTCGGCCAATGCATCCTTCTCACAGCTGAATTTTAACATAATAGTCCCTCCGGGGATTATAGAGTTATTTATTTATCATCATAGTAGTAGAAGTAAGGGAAACTGTGGAAAAAAGCGGAAACCATATTTTCCCAAAGGAACAGGGATTCTTTTCCTCTTGTGGAAAAGTCTGCGCCAATTTCCATGACAATTGAAAATTATCCTTGCCTGTGGATCATGTGGAAAACTATATGGGGATTATGGAGAACTATGTGGAAACTAAGTCTCGCTAATGTTGCTGATAAGGTCCTTGACAACATTTTCCAAAAGTGGGTCGGTTTTCATTTTCTCCGTAATCCTGTCGATGGAGTTAATGATGGTGGAATAGTGCTGTCCGCCCAGCTCTTTTCCGATTTCCGGCAGGGAAAGATCCGTCAACTGGCGCATAATGTAGCTAGCCACCTGACGAGGGAGGAGCACATCCTTCCGGCGGTTGCTGCTTTTGATAAGATCAGGGGCAACGCCGTAATACTTGCAGACCTCGGAAATAATAATAGAAGCCGTCGGCTTCATACCGGGATTTTCCTTCAGGATGTCGCGGATGGCCTGGTTAATGGTGTCCATGGTGATTTCTTCCTGCAACAGCTCTCGACAGGCCTTAGTGCGAAGGACAATTCCCTCAAGCTGGCGGATATTGGCCGTCACGTTGTTGGCAATATACTGAATCAGGTTGTCCGGAATTTCAATATTGCTTCTTTCCGCTTTTTTCTTGATAATAGCAATGCGGGTTTCATAGTCCGGCGGTTGGATATCGGCTAAAAGGCCCCATTCAAAACGTGTCTGTAGCCGGCTATGTAGAGAATACAGCTCTTTGGGCGGCCGGTCAGACGTAATCACAATTTGCTTATTTGCGTCGTACAGTGCGTTGAAGGTGTGGAAAAACTCAATCTGCGTCTGCTCTTTACCGGCGATAAACTGAATATCGTCCAGCAGGAGAAGGTCGGCCATGCGGTACTTATTGTGGAACTCCTCCATTTTCTGGTTGGAAAGGTCCTTAATCAGCTCGTTGATAAAATCATCGCCCTTAATGTAAATCACGCGGAAATCGGGACGATCTCGCCGCATAGTGTGGGCAATGGCCTTAATCAGATGGGTTTTGCCAAGACCGGACCCGCCGTAAATAAACAGCGGGTTGTACGTTTGAGCAGGGTTGGTGGCCACGGCCAAAGCCGCCGCATGGGCAAACCGGTTAGAGGAGCCCACCACAAAATCTTCAAAGGTGTAGTACTCCTCGTCTTTATCGGACGGAACTTCATCTTCTTCCAAGGAATCAAGGGAATCAAGCTCGTCTCCTACTAAAACCATAAAGCCCATATCGGCGGAAAACAGCTCTTGCAAAATGGCGCGAACCATATCGCCATAGCGGCTGTCAATTACCTGCTTTTTAAAAGGTGAGGTAGTGCGAATAATAAAACAATCCTGTTTTAACGCAACAGCGGTGGCATCAGAAAACCAAGTGTCAATAGTGACCTTGGTAATTTGCTTTTCTAACAGGTTTAATATGTGGGCTAATACGTCGTTGGCGGAATGCACGAAGCCTGCCTCCTATAATTTAATAGTAGCATTTATATTTATATCATACCAGATTTTAACAAAAATTGCAAATTAAAATCATTGGCAGACAAAGGATTTGAAAAAGATTTGCTCTATGTTGTATAATAGAAAAGGATTTATAAAACCCGCTCTACATTTTGCAAAATCAAAGTGTCCATTGCATAAAAAACCGGGAGATGAGAGAAGCCTGTGCATATTTTTTTTGTGATTAACCCCGCTGCGGGAAAAACAGATCAAAGCAAGTTTCTGTTAGAAAAAATTCATAACATCATGGTAGACCATGCCTATCCCTACACAGCCTATGTAACAAAATATCCCGGCGACGGGGAGCAAGCAGTAAGAGAAGCGGCGGCAGCCACAGAAGAAGATATCTTGTTTGTCGCCTGCGGCGGAGACGGAACTCTAAACGAGGTGGTAAACGGTGCGGCAGGCTTTAAAAATGCACTGGTCACCCATTTTCCCTGCGGAAGCGGCAACGATTTTATCCGCACCTTCGGACAAAACGGATCGGCCTTTTACCACATGGAGAAGCTGCTTTGGGAAGGATCCGAGCAGACGCTGGATCTTATTGAGTGCAATGGACGATATTGTTTGAACATTTTTTCTTCGGGGCTGGATGCCCGTGTTGCCTACGATATGAAAAAATTCAAACGCTTGCCTTTGGTTTCGGGCAGCAATGCGTATATTTTGTCGCTTATATTAAACTTTTTCAAACCCCTTACAAAAAAATGCAGAGTCACGGTGGACGGGCAGTCCTGGGAAGGGGAGTACATCATTATCGTAGCGGCCAATGGAAGCTACTACGGAGGCGGCTTCCACCCCGTTCCCGAAGCAAACCCCGGCGATGGACAGCTTGAGTTTCTGCTTGTAAAAAAGCTGTCGCGTTGGAAGGTGGCAGGCGCCATCTCCTACTACAAGCAGGGGAGGTATAAAGAAAAGATGCAGTATTTTCAAAGATTTTCCGGGAAAACTATGCTAATTGAGGCGGAAAAACCCATTACGCAAAACCTAGACGGGGAAATTTCGTTTGAAAAGAGTATAAAAGTTTCCCTTTCAGACCAAAAAATCAGGTTTTGGATTCCATCGGGAAACCGGCAGATATGGCCGGAAAACCGCTCGGCAGCCCAAAATACAGGTGCGGATCGCCAAAAACAGTTGACATGAGGGCATAGATTGATATATAATAAAACTCCACGCTGAGATTTACAAAGTGGGGTTTTATGCGGTGTTTTCTTGCCGCCCCGGCTTTTGTATATACTGCGTACCAAACTTTGCAGGCAACGGAGGTGAACAAGATGCTGAGAACATATCAGCCCAAAAAACGGAAACGGAGCAGGAAATGCGGTTTCCGCGCCCGTATGCAGACATCCGCTGGCCGGAAGGTTTTGGCTCGCAGAAGGGCTAAAGGGCGGGCGCGTCTGACGCATTAATCCTGCCAAACAAAGCACCCTGCCGGCCGGTTTTTGCCTGCCGGTGTTGCTTTATTTGGGAAACGGCTCTGCGCCGGAGAAAAACCATAAAAGACCCCCTTTCCCAAAGGGGGCAGTTGTGTTATCTTCGATTGCGGCGGGAAAAGTACCCGGCTTAAGGAGGAGCCATGCGCTTTACGAAATCTTTAAACCAAAATGCCGATTTTCACCGGTTATATAGGCGCGGAAAGAAAGACTTTTCGAAAACCATTGCCGTCTATTTCCGGAGAAATGGTGGCCGCGGCCAGCGGCTTGGGATAACGGTAAGCGCAAAATTGGGCGGGGCCGTTGTCCGGAATCGCTTAAAACGGCGTATCCGGGAAATGTATCGCATCCGGGAGGAACGCATGGTTCCCGGGTATGATATTGTCATCGTTGCGAGAGCGGCTTTAATCGGGGCGCCCTTTTCCAGGCTGGAGCGGGATTTTGACCGGATTTTTATCAAAAACGGTTTGATGACGGTAGAAAAGCCATGAAAAAGGCGATACTTTGGTTAATCAACTTTTATCGAGCGAAAATATCCCCGTTTAAGAAACCTTGCTGCCGCTTTATTCCTACCTGTTCTGCCTACGCCCACGAAGCCGTAACAAAATACGGTGCGCTTAAGGGCGGATTTTTGGCGTTTAAGCGCCTATTGAAATGCCATCCGCTGCATCCGGGGGGATACGACCCGGTCCCTTGAACTAACTTCTAAACAGGCCAAAAGAGTGACCTATCTTGCGTTATTTGCGCCGGATGATTGCAGGGTTTAGGGAGCCTTGTATGTGAAAATCAGGGGAAGCCTTCGCATATGGCATATAATACGGAGGAAATCTATGTATATCCCACTCGTAACCGATTTTTTTGCCCTTATCATGCGGTTTATAATGACCGCCATCACCTCAAATTTCGGACTTGCTATTATTTTGTTTACGCTTCTGACGAAGATTCTTCTCTTCCCGTTTCAGCTGAAAAGCAAAAAAGGCATGCTGGATCAGCGCCGCATTGCGCCTAAACGCGCTGCTTTGGAAAAGAAATATAAGGGAAATCCGCAGAAGCTCAATGAAGAGATCCAGAAGCTTTACAAAAGCGAAGGCGTAAGCCTTATGGGCGGCTGTCTGCCCCTTCTGATTACTATTCCCATTCTGATGGGTCTGTACGGCGTTGTGTATCGCCCCATGACTCATCTCATGTATATGGACTCGGAGCAGATTAACACCGTCGGCAATGAAATCGTTTCCATGTACAAAGAGGGAACGTATGTAAACCAGAACAATCTGCCCGAAGAGTTCTTTACCACGCTGGAAAAACAGCTTAGCGAAGGCGGCAAAATGGTCAATGAGCTGAGACTGGCTCACGCCATGAACGGCAACGTGCCTGCCCTGCAGGACACGCATAACAAGCTGTTTAATATTAATTTTAACTTCCTAGGGCTCGATTTGGGCAGCATGCCGTCGTATCGGCCGTTTAACACGCTGATGATTTTGCCGATTTTGTCGGCTTTCTTCGCGTATTTGCAAGGCTGGCTTGCCCAGAGAACCAATGCCAAAATGAACGATGGGGTCACCGGCGCCGAACAGGCAGCATCTATGGGCAAAGGTATGCTGTATACCATGCCGCTTCTATCTCTCTGGATCGGTCTTTCACTGCCTGCCGGTGTAACGCTTTACTGGATTGTGAATAACATTCTATCCATCGCACAGGAACCGCTTTTGAATTCCATTGCCGAGAAAAAGTATGGCGGCATGCCCGTGGTGGAGGAGAAAGCCAAAAAGAAGGCGCCCCCGGCCGTTGAGTCGACGGGTGAGGAAGTGGACCCGTCCGAATAAGGAAAAAGGAGAAACATCCGATGAATAAATATATAGACGTGGAGGGACAGGCGAAAAACATCAATGATGCATTGGCAGACGCCATCCAGAAGGCTACGGCCGAGCTCGGACTGCCTCGTGAAAGCGTCACGTATGAGCTTTTAGAAAAAGGCAAAACCGGCTTTTTCGGTTTGGGCGGTGTAACGGCAAAAGTCCGTGTGTATTATGAAGTAGGCGTAAGCCAAAAAGCCGAAGATTTTCTTTCCGATCTGTTCCGCCTGATGCATTTAGACGCGAAAATTAACTTGAAAGAAACCACGGAAAGCTTAGATATTACCCTCGAAGGAAATGAAATGGGCATTTTAATTGGCCGGCGGGGCGAAACCCTGGATGCGCTTCAGTATCTGACCGGGCTTGTTGTCAATCGGGGCGAAGAACGCCACGTTCGGGTCAATCTGGACACGGAAAACTACCGCGAAAAGCGCATGGAATCCCTAGAAAGGCTCGCAAAGAAAACGGCGGAAAAGGCCATTATATATAAGAAAAACATTTCCCTTGAACCCATGTCTCCCCAGGAGCGTCGGGTCATCCACACGGTGCTGCAGAATTACCCCGGCATCAGCACCCATTCCGTTGGCAAGGATCCGAAACGGCGCGTTATTGTCGTGAACCAAAACTCCCAAAGGGCAAACGAAGCCCGAAAAGAATCCAAAGTCGAGCAAAGCGGTGGGAGCCAGGCTCCTAAGCCTGCGTCAAGAAACAATCAACGCCGTCGGCGCCCTCGCCCGAAATCCCAAAACACACAAGTAAAAACAGAAGAAGCATAAGCAAAAGGCGCAAACCTTAGGTTTGCGCCTTTTTTCTATTAGGCCAGACGTTTTCTCCGCACTACTGAGGGTACCGGCATACCGCAAGAAAACTTTATGTAAAGTCCCATTTGCTCAAAGTTATCCACATCTTTTATAAAAATGTGGATAACGTAAAGTCTTCGGCTGGAATGTCGCCTTATTTAGTGTATGATAGAGCAGAGGAAATTTCCAAGGGAATAAAATCTGGCTTTATAAGCGCATACTCCACAGAAGACTGCCAAACGCCCAGCTGGTCTTTCCAAGCGTTATAATTTACGCGAAGCTTTCGAAACCCGATTTTTTCATACACATGCTGTGCCCGCGTATTCTTCAGATTCGTATCCAGGATAATCCTCTCATACCCTTTGGCAAACAGCGCAGAAATCAGCATTTTCAGAAACAAGGTGCCGTGCCCCTTGTTCTGCCTGCTCGCGTCGCAGATTTTAACGCCGATTTCTGCCGTCTGCTGCCCGACGTTTCGATAGCTCATTTCCCCGGCGGGGGAATTGTCCACTTCGATCATCAGGCGCCGGTACGTATCGTCCGAATCGGTGGAAAGCTGTTGGATGATTTTTTCCACCGTTGTGCTTAATCCGTTGGGGAAGCCCGCATGGGCCATAACGCTTCCGTCGTTCCACCAACGGCACAGTATAGGCGCATCTTCGGGTGTGGCGTTGCGGATGGTCAGGTTTTGATAACGGATAAACATACATAGACCTCCAAAATGGGAAACTTACCAAACGAGCCCTCTTTATGATAAAACAGAAAAATGGCTCGTGGCTTCATATGATATGGCCCTTTCTGCACACAATAGAAATAGAAACCTTAAAAAACTTGCCAAGGTTTTGCCAAAACTATCTTCACTTACCCTTCGGGAGGTGTCAAAATTGTCGGAACGCATTGTAAACATTGCCAAGGCCGCCGTGGGCGCTTGCGCCAGTATCGCCATAGCGCTGGCGTTTGGGCTTGCCTATGCCCCGTCGGCAGGGATTATTACCCTGCTTAGCTTGCAGGAAACCAAAAAGGAAACTCTGCAAACAGCCTTGTAGCGGCTTTTGATCTTTGCTGTGGCGCTCTGTTTCGCGTGGGCCTCGTTTTTCCTGCTGGGGTATAGCTTACTAGGGCTGGGGCTTTACTTTCTCTTATTTGGCGCCTTATGCATCTGGAGAGGGATGGAAAATTCCGTGGCCATGCTCTCCGTCTTAATCACCCACTTTTGGGTGGAAAAAAGCATGGCGCCCACACTTATAGCAAACGAGCTAGGCTTGCTGGTCATCGGTGTGGGCATGGGAGTTTTGCTCAACTTGTTTCTCCCCGTTTCCGAAGGGCGCATCCGCACTTTGCAGCAGGAGCTGGACGGCCTGATTCAGTCAGTGCTGCGAACCATGGCCGAGGGGCTGGAATGCGGTTGCGAGGTGGATTGGACTGCGTTGTCCGAGCTGGAGCAAAGCCTTGCAAGAGCGGAGGCACAAGCCGAGCGCACAGTCAAAAACGCCCTTTGGTCGGATCTGCGCTATTATCAGGAATATGTGGATTTGCGCAAAAACCAGTTCTACATTTTAAAGCGGATGCAGGCCGAAATGGCCAAATTGCAGGCGTTTCCTGCGCAAACCGGCCAGATTATACACTTTTTACGGGAAATTGCCGACAGCTTCCATGAAACAAACAACGCAGACCTGCTGGGGCAAGACGCGGCAGACATTCGAGCCTCTTTCCGGCAAAGCGAGCTGCCAAAGACAAGAGAGGAATTTGAAGCAAGGGCCTGCCTGTATTATTTGTTTGACAAATTAGAGCATTTTCTGCTTTTAAAGCAGGCGTTTGCTAGGACCCTAACCAAGGAGCAGAAGAAAAAATACTGGGGCGAAAAGCTTGGATGAGGAAAAACGCGGCAGGAACGGCCACCGCTATTGCAAGGTAATGACTCGCGGGGATAATCGGGTAGAAAAGGAGATTTTTATGTTTTTTGGCACAGAGGACTTAAAATCAGACGAAATTTTCCTAAATCTTTCGAAAACCTCCGAAGCACAGCCGGAAAAAAGATGGCTTCCCGCCTATTATTTCGACATTTGCTTATTAGACGGCACAAAAGTAGGCCACTGCGACTTGCGAATCGGACACAACGAGAAAACCTATATGGGCGGCAACATCGGCTACGGCATTGACGAGCCTTACCGGGGGCGCCGATACGCGGCAAAAGCCTGCCGTTTGCTGTTTGCCCAGGCGCAAAAGCATAGGCTTGACCACGTATACATCACCTGCACGCCGGACAATATTGCCTCCGCCAGAACGTGTGAAATTGCCGGCGGAGAGCTGGTGGAAGTAGCGGCCGTGCCGGAAGATAACGAAATGTACGCCGAAGGCAAGCGGCAGGTGAAAATCTACCGCTTTGCCCTTTAGAAAAAAAGCCTGCGGAAAACCGCAGGCTTTTGAAACTATTCTGCAAATCCAAGGAAAAAATAGTTTTTCGGGTCCACAAAGCCGGTTACTACCGAACCGTCTTGCATGGGAACGAAAACCTTTACGACATAGGCGCTTTTAGAATAGGAAGCAGGCTCTGCAAGCCCTTCCTTTTCCGCCAGAAGGAAAACCCATTCCTCCGTGGGCTTTGCCAAAGGCTGCCTATCGGCCAGTCTTGCGGAGACTACCGCGGCGTAGCGGTGGGACTGTGCCAGCGGGATGTCGTAGGATAAAACATACGTCCACCCTGCCACCGGCAAGGCCCGTTGCGTCGTCTTGGCGTTAATGGCCTTTTCGTGTTCGGGTGAAACCGCCCCCTCCGCTAGTAGCGCTTGCACAAAGCCGCCGGGGCGGCGCTCTAATATAAGCACGCCGCCTTCCGTCCGCTCGATAACTCCTTCGGGAAGCTCGCCGCCCAAAGCCGCCGCCTCAAAGGCAGGCAGATTTTGCTCCAAAAGCGTTACAACGTCCGTTTCCGATAAGGAAGCCCAAGGCTGCGGCTCAACGGAACTGATTAACAGCGCAGGAGAAACGTCCTTGGCCCGAAGATACAACACCAAGCCCAGCGACACAAGAAAGACAAGTGCCGGGGCGGCCCAAACCCACTTTTTCATTAGTCAAACTTGGGCAGCCAGTCGCCGTGGGCCTCAATAAGCTCATCCACCATGGCGTAGATGTCGTCAATGCTCAGCTCGGCGCCCGTGTGGGGATCCAGCATAGCGGCATGGTAGATATGCTCTTTCTTGCGGGTCATGGCGGCCTCAATGGTCAAAAGATGCACGTTAATGTTGGTCATGTTCATAGCGGCGCACTGGACAGGCAGGGGACCTACGTAGCAAGGCTGAACGCCGGAAGCGTCGATAAGGCAGGGAACCTCCACGCAGGCTTCCGCCGGCAGGTTCGGGATGATGCCATTGTTTAAAACGTTGCCGCCGAGTTTGAAGGGCTTGTTGGTGATCATGGCTTCGAGAATACTGGCGGCATACTCGTTGGACTTTTTGTGCGTGAGGTTGGCGTTGTTGACCAGCTCGTCCCGCTGTTTCTCCCAGTTTTCAATCTGGTGGACGCAGCGGCGGGGATATTCGTCCAGGGGGATATTAAACCGCTCGATAAGCTCGGGATAGCGGTCTTTGATAAACCACATGCTGTATTCGGCGTTGTGCTCGCTGGATTCGGTGATGTAGTAGCCGATTCTGTGCATAAGCTCACGGCGCACTCGGTCAGGCCCCTTGTCGGTGCCCATTTCCAAAGAGCGGCGCTTCAACTCGGGATACAGGTCGTTGCCCTTGTCGTCTCTAAGCTCCAGCAGCCAAGCCATGTGGTTGATGCCGGCGATTTTCCACTGGTAGCGGTCGTTGTAGTCCATGCCCATGTTTTTTAGGATGTGCTTCGCACAGCCCTGCCAGCTGTGGCAAAGGCCCACAGACTGGATAAAAGAAGTTCTCTGCACATAGCCCGTCAGCATGGACATGGGGTTGGAATAGTTAATAAACAGCGCCTTGGGGCAGACGGCTTCCATATCCTTCATGAAGTCGTCCAAAACGGGAATGGTGCGCAAAGCGCGCATAATGCCGCCGATGCCTAAGGTGTCGGCAATGGTCTGCCGCAGGCCGTATTTCTTGGGAATTTCAAAGTCAATAATGGTGCAGGGGTCATACCCGCCGACTTGGATGGCGTTTACCACACAATCTGCTCCGGCCAATGCTTCCCGGCGATTGGAAACGCCCAGATACGTTTTGATTTTAGCGCGGTTTTCGTTCATGTTGCGGTTGATGTTCGAAAGCATCATAAAGCTTTCGTTAAGCCGAGCCTCATCAATATCGTAAAGGGCAATTTCCGTGTCGTGAAGCTCGGGTGTGAGCATAATGTCGCCCAAGACGTTTTTGGAAAAAATGGTGCTTCCTGCACCCATGAAAGTAACTTTCATCTGAAGTTCTCCTCGTATGTAAAGTGTTTTAAGAGACTACAGTGTTTTAAGCCATGCACGAAGCTCGTTGGCAACGGTCTCCATCTGGCGCACCCGGTACAGGTTCTGCTCAGACATGTTGAGCCCGTCCATCTTGCGGCAGTAGGTGGTCATTTCCGCGCCGTACAGGTGCTGGCAATACTTGGCGGCGGCGGGGTAATGATCGGTGACCGCACTCATAACGCCCAGATAGTCCGACAGACGCTCGGCTTCCTTGGGGTATTTCTCAAAGTTGTCGCAAAGCCACTGGTAGAGGTCGGCATGATAGTTGCCCATAATGCCGCAGAAGCCGGCGGCGCCGTCTTTCAAGGATTCCAAAAGAAGGGTCGAGTTTGCGTTGTAGATGCCGAAGTTAGAACCCTCCACGGCCTTGATCTTGGCACGAATAACCTCGGTGCGGCAGGAGGTTTCCTTGAGGAAGACAAACCGTTCCGTGTCGGCGCAGAATTTGAGTATTTTTTCGCTTAAGCTTCTGTTCTGGGGGCCGGGCCACTCATAGAAGCCCAAGGGAATTTCCTTGTCATCTAAACCGTCCATAATGGTTTGGATGTTGACAATAAACTCATCTTCCGTTTCGTTGTTCTGGTTCAGACGGGAGACAATAAGGCAAAGTGCCGCAGGCTTCAACGCCGCCATGGCATTCAGCTCTGTAAGCTGATCTTCCAGCGTATCCGACACGTGCCCGGAGATAATGATGGTCAGGTTGCCCTTGTTTTCCATAATAAACTTGCCCAGTTCAATCCGTTCTTCCAAGGAAAGATGGGTTGTCTCGCTGGAGGCGCACAGGGCCAACACGCCTGTGCAGCCGCAGTCGTTATACCACTTTAAAAGTCGTTTAACAGCGGGATAATCAATGGCACCATCTAGCGTAAAGGGAGTCAGCATGGCAGGATATGCGCCTTTCGGTACGGTTTTCATAATGAATCACGGCCTTTCAATTATAATTACAGGGCATGGACTTTTTTGCCCAGATAAACAGGATCGCAGGTCAAACGAATGCCAAGCCGGCGCAAGGTCTGCTCGTCGGCGTTGGTCAGCATAACCGTCGAATGGGCCTCGCAGCCGGAAAGCTCAGACAGCTTGGAAACGGCAAGCTCTACCATGGGGTTTGTGGCAGCGCAGATGCCCATGGCAATCAGCACTTCTTCCACGCTGAGCCGGGTGGTATCCATGTGTAAAAAATCCTTTTTAATGCGCAAAATAGGCTCTAAAACTACCGGCGAAAGCAGATACACATGGTCTGCCATGCCGGAAAGGGTTTTGATGGCGTTTAAGATAGCGCTGGCCGGCGCGGTTAAAAGATCCGACAGGCGGCCCGTAATGATACGGCCGTCCTTTAAGGAAATAGCCGTAGTAGGACGGCCAAATTCCTCCCAGCGCTTCCGCGCGGCAGGCACCACCGAACGGTCCTCCTCGGTCAAACCAAGCTGCTGCATAATAACCTCAATGCGGTCGGGGACATCCTGCTCTGTAAGCCCCCGCTTTTGGTCGCAAATGGATTGGAAATAGCGGCGGATAATCTCCTGCTTGGCGGCTTCCCGGCAAACGGCATCGTTGGAAATGGCATAGCCTGCCATGTTGACGCCCATGTCCGTAGGCGACTTATACACATCGGGATTGCCCGTTATACGGCCGAGAATGGTGCGCACAATGGGAAAAACCTCAATATCCCGGTTGTAGTTGACGGTGGTGGTACCGTAGGCCTCCAAGTGGTAGGGGTCGATCATGTTGACATCTTTCAAATCCGCCGTTGCCGCCTCGTAGGCCAGGTTGACTGGGTGCTTTAACGGCAGGTTCCAGAGGGGGAAGGTTTCAAACTTGGCATAGCCGGCCATAACACCTCGCTGGTGCTCATGGTACAGCTGGGAAAGGCACGTGGCCAGCTTGCCGCTGCTGGGCCCGGGAGCTGTCACAACGACCAATGGCCGGGTGGTTTCAATGTAGGGGTTTCTGCCGTACCCCTCGGGGCTGATAATGGTTTCCACATCCGTGGGATAGCCCTTGGTCAGCCGGTGGAGGTAACAACGGATGCCCATGTTTTTAAGCTTGCGGTAAAACCGGTCGGCCGCCGGCTGGCCGTCGTACTGGGTGATGACGACGGAGTTGACAGAAAGGGATAGCCGCTGCATATCGTCAATAAAGCGAAGCACATCCATATCGTAGGTCAAGCCAACGTCAGAGCGAAGCTTGTTCTTTTCAATGGCGCCTGCGCTGATGCAGAGGATAATCTCGGCAATGTCCCGCATTTCCAGCAAAAGATTAATTTTGGCGTTCACATCAAAGCCCGGCAGAACCCGGGCGGCATGGTAATCGTCAAACAGCTTTCCGCCAAACTCCAGATATAACTTGCCCTGGAATTGGGAAATGCGGTTTCTAATTTGCTCGGTCTGTTTTTGAACATACAGCTGATTGTCAAATCCCTGCTGCATAGCGGCAATGTATCCCCTTTACTATTGTGTTTTACCGGATTTGCCCCTCGCCCCGGACGACGAATTTAATGGTGGTAAGCGCTGCTAGTCCCATGGGGCCTCTGGCATGCAGCTTCTGGGTGGATATTCCGATTTCTGCGCCTAGGCCGAACTCGCCCCCGTCGGTAAACCGGGTGGAGGCGTTGACGTAGACGGCGGCGGCATCCACTTCGTTTAAGAAACGCTCGGCGATAAAATAGTCGGAGGTGACGATGGCATCGCTGTGACCCGAGCCGTACTTGGCGATGTGGGCAATGGCCTCGTCGACCCCGGATACCACCTTAATGGCAAGCGAATAGTCCAGATACTCCGTAAAGTAGTCCTCCTCGGTGGCCAAAGAAACCTTCTCGCCTAAAATGTCCCTTGTTTCGGCGCATCCATAAAGGCGTGGTGTTTCGTTTTTCGCCGCTATACTTTCTTCCAGCGCTTTTACAATAGGCGGAAGCAGCATTTTGGCGCATTTGCGGTCAACAAGCAACGTTTCCGCTGCGTTACAGACCGACGGCCGGGAGGTTTTGGCGTTGTTGACAATGGAAACTGCCATGTCGGGCTTTGCCGACGCTTCTACATAGACGTGACAGTTGCCCACCCCCGTTTCGATAACGGGCACAGTGGCGTTTTCCACCACGGCACGAATGAGCCCCGCGCCGCCTCTGGGAATTAACACGTCGAGAATGCCGCTTGCCCTCATCATGGCATTGGCACCGTCGCGGGTCGTGTCCTCCAGCAGATACACACAGTCCGCCGGAAGCCCGGCGCTTTCCAAAGCAGAGCGCATTAAGTTGCTAAGGGCCATGTTGGAATTAAGGGCCTCCCGCCCGCCCCGCAAAATGCAGGCATTGCCCGCTTTTAAGCACAACGCCGCCGCATCCACAGTTACGTTGGGACGGGCTTCAAAAATAATACCGATAACACCCAGCGGCACCCGCTTCTGCCCAATGCGAAGCCCGTTGGGGCGCACCGTTTCGTGGATGACCTCGTTGACCGGGTCGGCCGCCGCCACCAGCTCGCGCACACCTGCGGCCATGGCTTCAATGCGGGCAGGCGTTAAACGAAGCCGGTCTAAAAGGGACGGACGCATGCCGGCGCTTTCCGCCGCTTTGATATCCTTTTCGTTCTCGGCCAAAATCATGGGAATGTTTTGCAAAAGGGCGTCCGCAATAAAAGTTAATGCCCTGTTTTTTTCATTTTGCCCGGCAACGGCCAAAAAGCGGGCGGCGGCCCGGGCTTTTTCGCCCTGCCTTTTTATAAGCTCGGCTGCGTTCATCGTCTTATCCCCCTTTTCTGGTAAAAAGCGTTCCGCGCAGGCGGCCGTCGCAAATATCTAGTATGTGCAAGGGCTCGCTGCCGTTGGTGATGACCATATCGATGCCGGCGTCGGTGGCAATTTCCGCCGCGTCTAGCTTGGTGGCCATGCCGCCAGTGCCCACGTTAGACTTGGAGCCGCCGGCCATGGCGCGAAGCTCCGGCGTGATTTCCCGCACTAGCGGAATAAGCCTTGCTTCGTCGTTTTCTCTGGGATCCCCGTCATACAGTCCTGTAATGTCGGAAAGCAAAATAAGGAGATCTGCCTTGCAAAGCACGGCCACATACGCCGACAGACGGTCATTGTCACCAAAGCTCGTCATGCTTTCAATCTCATAGGTGGAGATGGCGTCGTTTTCGTTGACAACGGGAATCACCCCGTAGGACAGCATGGTTTCAAAGGTGTTTTCCGCGTTTTTGCGAGTAACCTCCCGTTCCAAAACGTCTTTGGTCAGGAGAATCTGTCCTACAGTATGCCCATATTCGTTAAATAACTTATCGTAGATATGTAACAGCGCGCACTGCCCCACGGAAGCGGCGGCCTGCTTTTCCTTGATGGTTTTGGGCCGTTCGCAAAGGCCAAGCCGATCCATGCCGGCGGCAACGGCGCCGGAGGTTACCAAAACCACGTCCCGGCCGGAGTTTTTCAAATCGGCCAAGGCCGTCACAAGCTGTTGGATGCGACGGAGATTCAATTTTCCCGTCGCTTCATGGGTCAGCGTAGACGAGCCGACCTTTACCACTACACGGCGGATTTCGGCCCGGTCAAGAAAGATCATGGAAATGTTCCTTTCGTCTGACTTATTCGGCCGCCAATTCCGCACGGGCTGCGGCCAGGTCACGGTAGCTAATCAGTTTAATGTTGTTCTGTTCGATGTGCTTTCTCGTGGCGGGATCGGCAAACAGCTGATACTCCCAAACCCGGTTCCGCCACAGACTGCTTGTATTTTTCAGCTCATCGCATTCGACGGCGGGGTGGATATACGTTTCCACAATGCCCTCCGGGCAGTTTTCAAAGCGGGTATACATATAATCGCGGAAGCTTTCATAGCTTTCGCTCTGGGGGCCCTTAAAGTTATGTACCCAGAGGTAGTCGATAATGGGAACGTTGAACTCGTCGGCAATGGCGCACATTTTTTCAAGATGCTCGATGAATTCCGCGGGTCTTTCCTCATGGCTCTTGCGGGGGAGCCGGAAAGCATACCCCAGCTCGGCGCAAATTTTTAAGACAAGGGGCAAAAAGTTTTGGAATCCTTCCAAACCGTAGAGAGAGCCCATGTGGTTGTCAATATGGGAAGGCTCTACCCCGAGATCCTGCATAAATTTGATTTGGGCGCGGATTTCGGCCTCTACTTCGTCGGCCTTGGCGTTTGCTTCGAAGCCGTCACAGTGGAAGTGCATAAGGCCGTACTCGTCGCGCAGGCTGTCTGTGCAAGTTCTGGAAATGGGGCGCCAGCGGTATTTTTTCCACTCGCTGGTAAAAGTTAAATGGGTTCCGAAGGCAAATTCAGGATGGGCTTTGGCGTAGGCAAGAGCCTCCGGCGCCCAGCCGCAGGGAGTCATAATCGTTGCGGAGGTAATACCGCCTTTCTCGAACAGGTCAAATGTGGCCATATTGGCCGCATGACACATACCACAGTCATCTGCGTTGATGATGAGAAACTTTTTCATGATAATCCCCTTCCTATTTACAAAATTGCCGAGCCGTTTGCTCTGCAATATCTGCGCATGGGTATAATCTGCGGAATTTTATATGCGTTATTCCGGCTGGAATGGTGCCGCCTCATACGTATGAGGCGGCACATACGGTCAAGGGAACGCAATGCGTTCCCTCCGTAATTTAAGGCAGAACCTCGCCCATGCCCTTTCCGGAAGCCGCTGCTGCGTTGGCTTCGTCAATATCAATGTGCATGGCGGTGGCAAAGTTCTTATTCACGCGGACAACAACGTCGTCGAAAACCAACGGCCGTTGGCCGTCAACGCGTACTTTGACAATCTGCTTATCCTTAAGCCCGTATTTTTCCGCATCGGTGTCGGAAACGTGGAGATGACGCTTAGCGGCAATGACACCTTCCGCCAGTTCCACCGTGCCGTTAGGGCCTTCGATGACAATAGAGCCGCTGCCGGCGACATCGCCGCTTTCCCGAATAGGTGCGGTGACACCTAAAGCTCTTGCATCTGTCAAAGAAATTTCCACCTGGGTGGCCGGTCGTTCCGGACCGAGAACGGCCACATTGTTCATAAGGCTTCTTGGGCCGATTAGATTCACGCGCTCGTTACTGAGAAACTGCCCCGGCTGGGACAAATCGCGGTTAGGCGTCAAAACGGCACCTTCGCCGAACAAAATCTCAACGTGCTCTTTGGATAGGTGAACATGGCGGGCCGAAACCTCTACCAAAACCTCCAATTTTTCCATTTTACTCATTTCACTCCCCAGGTTATCCGCGGCTTCCTCTATTTTCTAAGCGCCGCATTTATACAAAATAAGGGTATCACAAAACGGCCTTGTTTGCAAGCGAAAAAAACCCTAGAACCGGACGGAATAGTAACAATGGGCCCCATAATTTGCCGCATATAGCCCCGCGGAATTGCAGCTTGAGCAATTTTGTTTATTTTTATTCTTTTTGGCTTGGCAAACTAACGAAGAATGCGTCTGTTTGACAGATAAAATTTTATGGGTATAATATAGTAGGAAAAATTTTTCTGTCCTACGTGTGAAAGGAAGAAACTGCCATGTCTGGCTTTGATACAATTGCGGCGGCTGCCACACCGCCGGCCACCGGTGCGGTGGCGATTATACGCATTTCCGGTCCGGCGGCAATTTCCATTGCCGACCGGATTTTTCGCCCTGTCGCCGGCGGGCGTCTGTCGGACAAGCCCCCCAGGCAAGTTATATTCGGCACGGTTTCTAAGCCGGGCGGGCCTGTCATGGACGAGTGCTTGGCCTTTTATTTCCGCGCCCCCAAAAGCTATACGGGCGAAGACAGCGTGGAAATCCAGTGCCACGGCGGCATGCTGCTTGTCAGCCGGATTTTGCGCCTTTGCTACGAGGAAGGCGCAAGAGCGGCGCTTCCCGGCGAATTTACAAGGCGCGCTTTGTTAAACGGCAAGCTGACGTTAACACAGGCGGAGGCGGTGGCCGATTTAATCCATGCGGAAACGTCGGAAGGGGCGCAAAACGCCGCGGCACAGCTTGCCGGGCCGCTGGCCGACGAGCTTGAGCAAATGAACGAGGCCCTTCTTGCCCATGCGGCCCATTTTACCGCCTACATTGACTACACGGAGGAAGACATAGAGCCGCCGGATCTTTCGGAATCGCAAAAAAGCCTTGTTGAAATTTCCCGCCGGCTTATTTCTCTTTCCGACAGCTTTGCCGCCGGCAGATTGTTTACCGAGGGCATTTCTTGCGTGTTGCTAGGGCGACCCAACGCGGGCAAATCCTCCCTGCTCAACACTTTGGCCAACACCGACCGGGCCATTGTCACCGACATTGCAGGCACCACCCGAGACACGCTGGAAGCGTCGGCAAACCTAGGCGGCGTTTTGCTTCGGCTGGTGGATACGGCAGGTCTAAGAGAAAGCGATGACCCCGTGGAGAAAATTGGTGTTGCCCGCGCCAAAGAGGCCGCCAGTCGTGCCGGTCTTATTTTGGCCCTTTTTGACCAAAATCAACCCCCCACGAAAGAAGATATTGCCGTTTTAGTCGAGGCAGAGCAAAGCGGCGCCCCCGTTATTTTTATAAAAAACAAGGCCGACCTGCCCGAAAATAGAGAAATGGCGGAGTTTTTGAAAGAAAAAACCCCCCTGCCCATTTCCACCAAAACAGGCGAAGGGGTTAAGGCGCTTACCAAGCGGGTGCAAGAGCTGTTTGGAACGGGGCAATTAAAGCCCGACGGCAGCATTATTACCAACCGGCGGCAGGCGGAGGCTTTGCGCCGGGCAGGGCTGCATGCCAAAGCGGCGGCCGATGCCCTTATGCATGGGATAACGCCGGATGTGGCATGGATAGACGTGGAATCGGCTTGTTCGGCCCTTTCGGAGGTTACCGGCCGGGCCGTTTCGGAAGATATATTAAATCGAGTTTTTGAGCGGTTCTGTGTGGGAAAATAGCAGAACTAGTAAGCATTACACAAGGAAGGAAGCAACCCATGGGGTTTTTAGCAGGAAGCTTTGATGTGGCCGTCATCGGGGCGGGGCATGCCGGCATTGAGGCGGCCTTGGCCGCGGCACGGCTAGGCGCGTCCACCGTCTGCTTTACGATGAATTTAGATGCCATTGGCAATATGCCCTGCAACCCGGCCATCGGCGGCACGGGCAAAGGGCAATTGGTTCGAGAGATTGATGCTTTAGGCGGCGAAATGGGCCGGGCGGCGGACGCCTGCTGTATTCAGTATCGGATGCTGAACACGGGCAAGGGGCCGGCCGTCCATTCCCTTAGAGCGCAGGCCGACCGGAGAAAATACCAGGCCTATATGAAGCATGTGCTGGAAAAACAGGAAAATCTCACTCTCCGCCAGGCGGAAATTGTGGATATTGTCATTGAAAACAACGCCGTTTCCGCCGTTATCACCCAAACAGGCGCCAGATACAACGCGAAAACGGTTATTATCGCATCGGGAACGTTTTTAAACGCCCAGATTATTATCGGCGAGGTGCGGCTTGACAGCGGGCCCGACGGTATGTTCCCTTCGGTGCGGCTGGCCGAGTCTTTGCAAAAAGCGGGCCTTGCTTTGCGCCGGTTCAAAACGGGCACACCTGCCCGGCTTAACCGCCGCACCATAGACCTTTCCGTTTCGGAGGAGCAAAAGGGCGACGAAAACGTGGTTCCCTTTTCCTATGAAACGGAAATTCCGCCGAAAAACCAAGCAAGCTGTTATTTAATTTACACAAACGAAAAAACCCATGAAATTATCCGGCAAAACCTGCACCGCTCGCCTTTGTACGGCGGGGGAACTATTAAAGGTGTGGGCGCTCGGTACTGCCCCTCTATTGAG